>DZCK01000003.1 GCA_022730245.1 Halothiobacillus neapolitanus | reverse complement strand
GCAGAAATTTACCCCATGCTCGGCGTTGGCTTGTTATGATTCATCAATTTAATTAATCAAGGCAACCACACCATGAACCGAGCCGACCGTATTCGCAACCAACTTCAATCTGAACTGGCACCAACCCATCTTGAAATTGATAACGAATCCCATCTGCATGCCGGCACGCGGGAAGAAACCCATTATCGCTTAGTGATTGTGAGCGAATCATTCCAAGCGCTGGGTTTGCTTGCGCGGCATCGTCATGTACAAAGCCTGCTCCAAGCCGAACGCGATGCGGGCATGCACGCCCTATCGCTGCACACGTTTACACCGGCTGAGTGGGCCCAAAAAGGCGCGGCGCCTGCCTCACCCGATTGTGCTGGCCGCAATCACTAACAGGCAGAATCAATTATGTGGCAATGGCTCACAAAGCTTCTGGCAAGAAAGCCAGCCGAACCCGCACCACAATACCGCAGCGCACGCAGCCCAGCGCCGCAAGAAGTGCCCGCCAAGCGCCCCGTGGAGCGCGCCACTCCGCCACCCACGGAAGAGACCCACTTCCCTGATGCGGCCGAAGTGGCGCTCACGTTCTATCAACAATTGTTAAATGCAGCGCCCCTTAAACTCATCAAGCCCGATCAACTCAGCGCACCCGAGGCACTCTGGCTAAAAGCGCGCACCGAGGACTTAAATCAAACGCCCACCCAGCTCACCCGGCTGGTGCCCCGCTTGCCGAGCGTGCTGCCAAAATTGATGACCGCACTGAATAATATCGACACCCCCATTCGCAGCCTAACGGAGTTGATTGAAGCGGATCCCATCATTTCAACCCAAGTATTGCGCCTCATTAATAGCCCCGCCATGCGGGTACGGCGCGAAAATATCACCTCCCTCGAACAGGCCGTCATGTTGCTTGGGTTTTCAGGGATGCGCGAGGTGGTTTCAGCCGCCATGTTCAGCCCCATAGCGCAACTCAGCCATATCGAAGGCATTCACCCCTTGCTGATTCACGATATTTGGCCCATCAGCCTGAGGGCGGCTAATGCGTTGCGCCAAGGGCTAAAACATCAAAGCCCAGCCCTGTCAAAAATTGATGCCAATGTAGGCTTTGAGCTTTATCTCTCTTTGCTTATTGAGCAAACGGGTTTAATCGCGCTTATTCGGCAAAAACCCTTAACTGGCGCCAACTTAAGCGCTGCTTATGTGGCCGCATTTCGGGCACTGGTGCCTGCGTATAGTGCCCGCATCGCTGAGGCTTGGGCACTTTCCCCCCGCACCATCGCGCTCATCTCCAATCCCCCGCCCGAGCTCAATTCACGCCGAGAAGAAGCCCGCTATTTTTCATTGGCTTGCACGCTTAACCGGCGCGGGTATTTGGATCAAGCGCAGTTTTACCACCTGTGCCGTGCCTTACCTGAGTACGCGCAAGATTGGTACGACCAATGCACGCCTCAAAACGACACCACAACCGACTAACTCAAGCCTCAGCCAAATATCCCGCCAACGCGTTAATTCAGTACCAAAACCCCATCCATTTCCACCCGCGCGCCCCGAGGCAACTGCGCCACACCAATGGCCGCACGGGCAGGGTAAGGCGCTTGCAGAAACTCAGCCATCAAGCTGTTCACACTGGCAAAATAGGCTAAATCGGTTAAATAAACCTGCAATTTCACAACCTCTGCCAACGAGCCACCCGCCGCCACGCAAACTGCCGATAAATTCGTCAACACTTGGCGAATTTCTTGCTCGATGGTGTCATTCACCATGTTCATAGTGTGCGGATCCAGCGCGATTTGCCCCGATAAATACACGGTTTTATCCACCCGAACCGCCTGGGAGTAGGTGCCAATCGCCCGAGGCGCTTGTTCGGTATGAATAATGGTTTTGTTAGCCATGCACGGCACCTCATTAAATAAAATTTTAATCAACCTACCCACTAAGGGCGAATAACCTTAACCACATCAGGCACTTGTTTAATTCGCCGCATCACGCGCGCTAAATGAATGCGATCAACCACGCGCAGTGCAATCGTAATAATGGTGAGGTTGACATCCCGATCATCGAAACGCACATCATCAATATCCGCCCCGGTTTCGGCCACAGAGCCTGCAATGCGCGCCAAACCACCCCGCACATTTTTAGCATGCACAATAATTAACGCCTGATATTCACCCGTGGGCGTGCTGGCCCAGTTTACCGCCAGCCAGCGCTCTGGGTGGATGCCGGCATCGACCGCATTACTGCAATCAGAGCGGTGCACCACGATGCCTCGACCCGTGCTCAAAAACCCCACCACCACATCACCCGGTATCGGATGACAGCATTTGGCGAAATCGACCACCAAGCCTTCCGTGCCGCTAATAATCATCGGCGGTTGCGCCGCGCTCATGCCTGGCAAGCCACCCTCGGCGGCATCCCCCTCGCCCTCGGTCATCAGCAGTAACCGCGCAACCAAAGGCGCCATCCGGTTACCCAGCCCGATTTCATGCAATAAATCTTGTAGGCCATCGAAATGATACTCCGCCAGCAACCGCGCCATGCGTTCAGGTCGCACCGCCTCAAGCTCCACCTGTTCCGCATTCAACGCTTTAACCAGCAGGCGATGCCCTAATTTGATGGCTTCGGTATCGTGCAGGTTTTTAAGGTAATTTCGAATGTTAGCGCGCGCTTTGGCCGTGACGACAAACGAGAGCCAATTGGGATTGGGCTCAGCACCGGCGGCGGTAATAATTTCGATCGTCTGGCCATTTTCCAATGGGGTCGAAAGCGGGGCGAAGCGGCGGTCAATTTTGCAGGCAACACAGCGATTGCCTACATCGGTATGAATGGCGTAGGCAAAATCCACGACCGTAGCCCGACGCGGCAGCTCGATAATCTCGCCCATGGGGGTGAATACATACACCTCATCTGGGAAGAGATCGACCTTAACGGATTCTAAAAACTCTTGCGGATTACCCGCTTTTTGCTGAATTTCAAGTAAATCGCGTAGCCATTCACGCGCGCGCGCTTGGGTTACGGTGCCTTGATCGCCACTGGATTTATACAACCAATGCGCCGCAATACCGCTTTCGGCAAACTGGTGCATCTCATTGGTGCGAATTTGCACTTCCAGCGGAATGCCGTGCGGCCCAAACAAAATAGTGTGCAACGACTGATAACCATTCGCCTTGGGGATGGCAATGTAATCTTTAAACCGCCCCGGCAAAGGCTTGTACAAATTGTGCACAATACCCAGTGCGCGGTAGCACTCATCAACGTTTTGCACCACGATGCGCACCGCGAACACATCAAACACTTCTTTAAAACTTAAGTGTTTTTGCAGCATTTTGCGATAAATCGAATAAGGGCGCTTTTCACGCGCATCAATTTGCGCTTTTAAGGCTTCTTCACCAAACCGGCGCACAAACCGCTCTTCAATCCCCGCAACAATTTCTTTGCGATTGCCCCGCGCCTTGCGCACCGACTCAGACAGCACGCGGTACCGCGTCGGATACAAGGCCGCAAAGCCCATATCTTCCAGCTCGTGGCGCAGTGAATTCAAGCCCAATCGGCTGGCGATGGGGGTGTAAATATCCAAGGTTTCACGCGCAATGCGGCGGCGTTTATCGGGGCGCATCACCCCTAAGGTGCGCATGTTATGCAGCCGATCGGCCAATTTAATGAGGATAACGCGCACATCCTCGACCATTGCCATCATCATTTTGCGAAAATTAGCGGCCTGCGCCTCAGCTTTGGATTTAAAGCGGATTTGGGTGAGTTTAGAAACCCCATCCACCAAGCGCGCCACCTCTTCACCAAAGCGCTGCACAATTTCCTCGCGCGCCACCGCGGTGTCTTCAATCACATCATGCAAAATGGCCGCAACCAAGGTCGCCTCATCCATGTGCAGACCCGCCAAAATTTCTGCGACCGCAATCGGATGACTGATATAGGGCTCACCGCTTTGACGCGACTGCCCTACATGAGCATTGGCACCAAAAATAAAGGCATCCCGCACATGCGAGATGCCTTCTGAATCAATATAAGGTGCAAGCACCATCGCCAAAGGCGCGAAGAATTTTTCCGCCCCAGCGGCCTCAGCGACCAAGACCAGTGCGGTCTGATTGCCCCCCCGCGCCATGCTCAATGGGGACAAAGGCGGGACTTCGGGCAATTTAGCCCTCGTCGCTCGTTGTCGCCGGGCGGCGAACACTGCCGCCTTCATCATCGTCGGCAAATTGCGCTAACTCTGCCCGAATTTCGGCTTCAGAAATTTGCGAGCGCAAAATCACCATATTGGACTGAATTTCTTCAATACGAGCGGCATCAATTTTGCCCTCGCCAATCTCGCGCAAGGCGATGACCACGGGCTTTTCTTTGCCCATCGGCACCAGCGGCTCGGCGCCCTGTTCAATTTGACGGGCACGGCGGGCGGCCATTAAAACCAGCTCAAAGCGGTTCGGAATCTTTACAAGACAATCTTCTACGGTGACACGCGCCATGATGACTCTACCCAGGATAAGTGAAACTGACCGCGTAGTTTACGGCTTTTTGGGGGCTATAGCCAAATTTTCTAAGCGAAGATGCTCAATCTCGGCTTGACGCGGGGTGCGCAAGCGCTCGCTTTCAAAAATTGAACGTAACTGGCTGAGTGCGTGAGAAAAATCATCATTGATAATTAAGTAATCGTACTGAGGATATTCCTGCATTTCACGATTGGCCTCAGCCAGCCTGCGGGCGATGACCTCGGCATCATCTTGCGCGCGCGCGGCCAACCGTTCTGCCAGTGCTTCAAGGCTCGGTGGCAAAATAAAAATGCTGCGCACAGCCGGAAACAAGGCACGAACCTGCGCGGCGCCTTGCCAATCAATTTCCAATATTAAATCACGCCCCTGCGCTAACACCTGCTCAACCGCAGCGCGAGAGGTGCCGTAATAGTGATCGAACACCCGCGCGTGCTCGACAAAAGCGCCCTCAAGAATCAGCGCCTCGAATTGCGACGCGCTCACAAAATGATAGTGCTGTCCATCGACCTCACCTGGCCGCATTGGCCGAGTGGTATGCGATACCGACAAACCCAAATCGGGCATTTGCGCGCGGAGTGCTTTGATCAAACTGGTTTTTCCTGCGCCCGAGGGCGCGGAAATAATAAACAACTGCCCCAACATCACCATCAATTACCTCAAATCTAATCAAGACCCTGCGCTTGGCGTGCCAGCCGAGCCGCCCGCGCAATACGCGCCGCCCGGCGACGATTCCAGAGCCAAATCCCTGCGCCCACCACGAAAATCACGCCGGCACCCACGTAAAAAATATAATGGCCCAATGCATCTATTCGGGTGAGCACCTGTTCTGCTGCTTGGCCAAAAACCCAGCCTAAACTCACAAATAAAACAGCCCATAGCACCGCGCCAATCGCGTTATAGAGCATAAACTTCCAAGGACATAAACCGCTATGGCCAATTAAAACAGGGCCCGCCGCACGCAAGCCGTACATAAAGCGCACCATAATAATGACTGGCGCATGGTATTTTTGAATCCAAATATCCAAGCGGGGTTTTTGCTTCGCCCAACTCGGAAAGCGCTGCAAAATCGCATCGCCTTTCCAGCGTCCGAGCCAGAAAAAAATCTGGTCACCCAGCCAGCCAAAAAACATGGCCACCATCAAAACCTGCGGCAAACCGAGCAAACCCTGGTGTGCCGCAAGGCCTGCGAGCACCAGCACGGTTTCGCCTTCAAGCAAGCAGCCGATGGCTAAAACCAGTAACCCGTATTGCGCCAAAAGGGCGGCGATATCAATGCCAAACACAGCGAATCCTCGGGCAAAAAAAACAGGCAGGGCGCTTCATTAACCCGCCGTGACGCGGCTCGTACCATCGGGCGCGCTTAACACCTGAACGCGTTGCCCCAATGAAAATAGCTGCGCGCCCACGGCCTGCACAATCGATACCGTGCGGCCATTATCTAAGCGCACAACAATTTCTACGCCGTTTTGCTGCGTGACGTTATTTTCAATGGCAGAACCGGCAACACCACCCGCTATAGCACCACCCACGGTGGCCAAATTACGCCCCAGCCCACCGCCCACGCCACTACCCAACAAGCCGCCGACTACCGCCCCGCCAATCATGCCCAGCGGCGATTGCGTACCGGCAATTTGCACCCCACGCAAGCTTTCAATGGTGCCGTACTGCACCGTTTGCATTTGCATGGCGTTGTTTTGGCTATAGACGTCACCGGTCATCGGCGTCACGCAGCCACTCAAAATGACGCTCATTCCACCCAAAATGCCCAGCGCGATGATTCGCAACCTCATGATTTTTTCCCCCATAAAAAACGAACCCTCAGTATACGAAACTATCCGGCAAAACAGGATGCGCCGCACAAGAGATAAACAAATGGTCATCTGCCGCTGTAAAATTTCTTAAATGGGGCGCGTGATGCTAAATTGTGCGTTAAATCGCTTCAAAATCCTTCGCAATACAACAGGTTTGCCATGCTAGAACTGCTTTTTTTACCCGAAACGTGGATCGCGTTTGCCACGTTAACTGCGCTCGAAATTGTTTTAGGTATCGACAATATTATTGTTATCGCCATTTTGGTATCCAAGCTTCCCGCGCACCAACGGTCAGCAGGGCGGCTATTTGGGCTGGCATTGGCGATGGTGACACGAATTGGGTTGCTGTTCTCGCTGGTTTGGCTGATGGGGCTGACCGAACCCTTCTTGCACATCGGGGCGCTGGCATTTTCAGGGCGCGATTTAATTTTGCTCGTGGGTGGCTTGTTCTTGGTTTATAAAGCCGTGACCGAAATGCACGACACCATGGAATCGGGTGGCCATGTCGAAACCAGTGCCGGCCCCACCCTTAAAAAAGTAGCGCTTTGGACGGTCGTAACGCAAATTGCTTTGATCGATATTGTGTTCTCGCTCGATTCGGTCATCACCGCGATTGGCTTGGTTAAACACATTGAAATTATGGTGGCGGCCATTATTGTGGCGGTTTTGGTGATGATGGTGGCGGCCAAGTCCATTAGCGAATTTGTTGAACACCATCCCACGATTAAAATGCTGGCGTTGTCTTTTTTGATTTTGGTGGGTGTGTTTTTAATCGCCGAAGCCTTCGGCCAGCATGTGCCCAAAGGCTATATCTATGCGGCGATGGCGTTTTCTTTGATTGTGGAGTCGCTCAATATCCGCATGCGCAAAAAGCGTGCGCAGCTCAGCTCAAACGCGCTGCCCGATTAATCTCGGTAATCAATAACCAGCGGCGCGTGGTCTGAAAACTTCTCGCTCCGATAGACCGCTGCCCCCGCCACCCGCTCGGCTAAATCAGGCGTGATGATTTGATAGTCAATACGCCAACCTACGTTATTCTCCCAGGCATTCGCCCGGTTCGACCACCAAGTATAAATCGCCTCATCGGGCGCCACGACGCGGTGCGCATCGACATAGCCCAACCGATCAAACAGCTCATCTAACCACGCCCGCTCGTGCGGCAGGAAGCCTGAGTTTTTTTGATTGCTGCGCCAGTTTTTCAAGTCCAACTCTTTGTGCGCGATATTCCAATCACCACACAAAATCAAGGGCTTGGTTTGCGCTTGGCGATAGGCCGTGAGTAACGGCAAATAGGCCGCTAAAAATCGATCTTTTGATTCCTGCCGATGATCGCCCGCCGAGCCCGACGGCAAATACAAGGATGCGACGATTAAATCGGGGTATTCAAACGCGCAGTATCGGCCTTCGGCATCAAATTCGGGCAAACCCAGCTCGGTGACGATCCGCGCCGGTGGACGCCGCGCATAAACAGCGACGCCGCTGTAGCCTTTTTTTTGGGCAGATACATATTGGCAGGTGTAACCGGCCGGGTTAAACGCCGCATCGGTGAGTTGATCGGGCTGCGCTTTGGTTTCTTGAATGCAGACAAAATCGGCATTTTGTTGGCTCAGCCAGTCAAAAAACCCTTTTTTGGCCGCCGAACGGATACCGTTTGCATTAAATGAAATCACCCGCATCGCCTATTCCCCAGCCGTAAAATGAAGGTGGCAGTGTACCGTGGTGCTCGGTTTCAACAAATCACGGGCAAAAAAAAGCCCCGGATCATTCGGGGCAATGGTTCATCCTTGAGGAGCCGCTTACTGAGATTGAGTGCGGGGCAAATAGTTCAACCCGCCATTCAAAAAAATTTATGGGGTTGATAACGCATCAACCCCACTCAGCGCATTCTTCTCGATGGTACGAAATGCGTTATTTACCCAACTGCACCGCCATAAACAAAGGCTGACCATCACGCAGTAGGCGGATGGCAATCGGCCGATCTTTCGGCGCGCTATCCAAGGCTTTTTTCAAGTCTTCGGTGGTTTTCATGGGTAACCGGTTCACTTCAAGCAATACATCTTTGGGCGCTAACACGGTCGCAAACGGCGAATCATTGCTCACCGCATCCACTTTCACGCCGTACTGCACATTCAATTGCTGCAAATCACTCGCGCTTAATTCAGATACTTTAAGCCCCATTTTCTCGATGGCTGCGCTGGTGCCGCCTTCGGCTTCTATCGCCGCTTTATCGAGTTTTTCAACCGTGACCGTCATTTCACGCACGGTACCATCGCGCAAAACCGTTAAGGTGGCCGGTTTGCCAATGGGCGACATGCCCACCATGATCGGCAGCTCGCCGGAGCGATTAATTTCTTTACCGTTGAATTTCAAAATCACATCGCCAGACTTGAGCCCCGCTTTGGCGGCTGGGGTATTCGCCTCGACCTTCGCAACCAAAGCGCCTTTGGTATTGCTCATGCCGAACGATTTAGCCAGCTCATCGCTCACCGGTTGAATCAATACGCCCAGATAACCGCGCGTCACCGAGCCCGTTGTTTTCAGCTGATCGACAATATTCATCGCGACATTGATCGGAATCGCGAACGAAATTCCCATAAACCCACCCGATTTCGTGTAAATCTGCGAGTTAATGCCGATGACCTTGCCATTGGTATCAATGAGTGGCCCGCCGGAATTACCGGGGTTCACCGGCGCATCGGTTTGGATAAACGGCACATAGCTTTCATCGGGCAAATCGCGCCCAATCGCCGACACAATCCCGTGGGTTGCGGTGTGATCGAGCCCAAACGGCTCACCGATTGCCAGCACCCATTCCCCTACTTGGATGTTGTCTGAATTACCAATCGGCGCCACGGGCAGGTTGGTCGCGTCAATTTTAATCAAGGCAATATCGGTGCGCTTATCTTGGCCAATTACCT
The DNA here is from genome assembly GCA_022730245.1 of Halothiobacillus neapolitanus. Classification (GTDB taxonomy): domain Bacteria; phylum Pseudomonadota; class Gammaproteobacteria; order Halothiobacillales; family Halothiobacillaceae; genus Halothiobacillus; species Halothiobacillus neapolitanus_A. Next base: position 39,662 of record DZCK01000003.1, on the reverse strand, counting down.
TCGCCGTGTAGCTTTGCCGATCGGGCATGCGGACTGTGATTTTATCTGCGCCATCAATCACATGCGCGTTGGTTAAAATATAGCCATCAGCGGAAATAATAAAGCCTGAACCCAAAGAGCGCACCGGCTCCGCTTTTTGATTTTGCGGCATTTGCTCAAAGAAACGCCGCATCATGTCGCCCGCAGGCCCCGGGGGGAAATCCGGCACCGCGCCATTACTGAAGCCAGATTGCGCCTTAGGCTTGGAAACGGTGCTGATGTTGACAACCCATGGGCTGGATTGCTTCACAAGCTGCACATAATCCGGCATGGCGGTATCGGCAAAGCTGGTGCTGGGCGCTAAAAACAAGAGCGGTGCCGCCAGCATAGATACGGCAACCAAGGTTCGGCCACTGTGTTTAAGGCTGCGACGAATAGAAGAAGCCACTGATAATGTAGTCATAACATACCCCATAAATTTGAAGACAAATCAGCGATAACCGCGCGGGAGCAGAGCCAATTTAGCTTTGCCTGCGGGTTATGGCTTGCAAATTAAGATGGCGCGTGCTGGATTAAGTTCACTTAACCGCGCAGTGAACATTAAATCGCTTCAACATGGCGCGCGGCGCTTTCCCGCTGTTATGACGGCACAAAGGCTCTGATTTAATCGGGCGTTTCGAGCCGCAGTTAGGGTATGGATAAATCCAAGATGGAATAATTCAGCACGTGCTTCAAGACCCGCCGAAGCGCTACCCCGCCAAAATATCGCGCACGGCAGCCAGCACATCCGGTACACACCGGCTGTTGGGTGGCAACTTGGCTTGATCCGCCGGCTGGTATTTGCCGGTTTGCACAAGCATGGTTTTTAAGCCCACCGCCGCCGCGCCCAAGATATCGGTGGTGATGTCATCGCCAATCATCACAATATGCGCGGCGGGCACCCCAAGCACATCGATGGCTTGTTGAAAAAACGCGGCACCGGGTTTGCCTAAGCTCACCGCGCGCACCGAGGCAGCGTTTTCCAGCAGCCGCACAAAAGGCCCCGCATCCAGCCACAGCGCGCCGCCTTCACGGAAAAAACGGCTGTCTGCCAACGAGAGCAAATGCGCGCCCGCGTGGATCGCACGGAACGCTGCATTGAGTGCCGCATAAGTAAAGCCATCACCCGCATCGCCGATAACCACCGCGCTGGCTTGAGTGGCTTCACTCGTGGCTTGTGCGCCTAGGGCGGCACAGCCATCAAAATCGGCACGCAATCCCTCGTGAATTAAAAATAAGGCGGGCGTTTGATGCGCCTGCAACCAAACGGCAGCCGCGCGCGCGGGCGTTAAAAGCTGTTCAGGTCGGAGCAAAAAACCCACGCGATTGAGCGCCGCGAGAAGGTTCGCATGGCTACGGCGGGTGGTGTTGGTAAGCAATAAGAAAGGCAAACGGGCTTCCCGCAAGGCGGCGATGGCCTCAAGCGCACCGGCCATGGGGGTTTCGCCATCCAACAGCACGCCACCAATATCGAAAATCACTGCTTGCGTTTTGTGCGGTAAAACCCATGGCGTGTTCATTAAGGGCTAACCTCAGGTGTGGAATAACTCACTTGGGCGCGCGGCGTAGAACGCCACATTCTGTGCCTGCAAATGATTTCGCAATTCTGCCATGGCGTCAATCACACGCGCTTGCTCGCCTTTAAAGCCGAGCTCAATAAGCCGACGCCCCGCTTGCAGGGTGGGCAGGCTGAATAATTTCAAATCGGCAAAGGCGGCACTCAGGTGATTCATGATCGGCATTAAATCGCTCTCGGTGGCATCCAGCGTCCAAACCGCCTGCTCGCAGTAATGCTCGCTGCCGATGTGAGTTAACGGGTTGGCCAAAACCCAATCAAGCATCGGATGCGCCATATTTGGGAAACCCGGCATAAAATAATGGTTAGCCAAGCTGAATCCTGCGACTTGATTTACCGGGTTGGGAATTAAATCGGCAGAAGCGGGCAAATCGGCCATAAAAACGCGATGCGGGAACGCTGTCGCGCCAAATTGCGCGATAATCCGGCGCTCGGCTTCTGCGTGGCGCACCAGGGGCTGATCGAAGGCGGCGGCCGCTGCCGCGCGGGTTAGGTCATCGGGCGTGGCGCCAATGCCGCCAAAGCAAAAAGTGATGCTCCCCGCAGCGAAGCTTCTGCGCAAGGTGGCCTCGATCAGGCTGACCTCATCACCAATCATCTGTGCCCAGCTCAAACGCAACCCGCGCGGCGCCAAGCGCTCGATAACCGCTGCCAAGTGCGTATCTTTGCGGCGACCAGAGAGAATTTCATCCCCAATAATCAGCACCCCGATGGGGGGCAGCGCGCTCATTGCGCGGCGCCCATTTTAAGGGCATTGGCGTGCACTAAAGCCCGCTCTTGCTCATCGGCGTGGGCATCAAACCCAGCAGCCTCTGGCCAGCCTTGGGTATGGCGGGCAATTAAACGCGCCAAGCCATCCAGGTGGTCATCTCGGGCGTTGAGCGCTTCGATGTAATGATAGGTTTCCCCGCCCGCTTCCATGAAGTATTCGCGATTTTCTTGACCAATTTCTTCGATGGTCTCCAAGCAATCGGCTGAAAAACCGGGGCAAATCACGGCAATATTTTTGATGCCTTGGCCGGGCAAGGCTTTCATGGTTTCATCGGTGTAGGGGCGCAGCCATTCCTCGCGGCCAAAACGAGATTGAAAAGTAACCATATATTGCTCAGGCGTAAGCCCTAGGCGCTCGGCCAGTAAACGCCCCGTCACATGGCATTCGCAATGGTAGGGATCGCCCGCCAGCAAATAGCGTTTGGGCACGCCATGAAAACTCATCATGAGCTTTTGCGGCATACCGTGTTCGGCAAAATGCGCACGCACGCTGGCCGCCAGCGCGTCTAAATAAGCCGGTTCACGATGGTAATGGGTAATAAGGCGCAGCTCGGGCATCCAGCGCCAGGTTTTAAGCTCATCGAACACCGCATCGAAACTGGATGCGGTGGTGGCGGCGGCATATTGTGGATACATCGGCAGCACCACGATGCGCTGGGCGCCGGCATCACGCAGTTCCGCCAAGGCGCTGGCCACCGATGGGTTGCCATAACGCATGCCGAGCGCCACGGTGACAGGGCCTGCCATGTGCTGCGTCAGGCGCGTTTGCAGGCCGCGTTGCTGCTGTCGGGAAATGGTAAGCAGCGGCGAGCCTTCTTCATAATGGCTCCAAACCTCGCGATAGGCCGCTGCCGATTTGACGGGGCGGGTGTTCAAAATAATGAGGTTTAAAATTGGCCACCACAGAAATTTATTCACCTCTATCACGCGTGGATCCGATAAAAACTGCTTCAAGTAGCGCCGCAAGGCGGGTGTGGTGGGCGCATCGGGCGTGCCTAAATTGAGCAATAAAACGCCGATACACTCTGCGCTGCCGTGGGCGTAACTCGGTTCGCCTTGAAACTTCATACCTTTATCCTTAACGTTTGAGTGGTGCTTGTGCGCCGAATTGTAAACGGCCACAAAAATCAAAGTATGATTGTAGGCAGCAAATCATTAAAAACACCGTCTATTCGTGAGGAATTAATTATGTCTGAGCTTACTCCCCGTCATGTCCGGCTGTTAATTTTGGGCTCCGGCCCCGCCGGTTATGCCGCTGCCGTGTATGCGGCGCGTGCCAATTTGCACCCGGTGCTCATTACCGGCATGGAAATGGGCGGTCAGCTCACCACCACGACCGATGTTGAAAACTGGCCCGGCGACCCGGATGAGCTCACAGGTCCCGCGCTGATGGATCGTATGAAAGCCCATGCGGAAAAATTCGATACCGAAATCATCATCGATCACATACAAAGCACTAAGTTAAAACAACGCCCGTTTGTGTTGCATGGCGATTCGGCCACTTATACCTGCGATGCGTTGATTATCGCCACCGGCGCGAGCGCCAAATATTTAGGCATCGAATCTGAAACCCAATTCAAGGGGAAAGGGGTTTCTGCCTGCGCCACGTGCGATGGATTTTTCTATCGCAACCAAACAGTTGCGGTAGTTGGCGGCGGCAATACAGCGGTTGAAGAAGCGCTTTATTTAGCGAATATTGCCGCTAAAGTGCATGTAATTCACCGCCGCGACCAGTTCAAGGCAGAAAACATCTTGATTGATCGGTTGATGAAAAAGGTTGAAGAGGGCACGGTCGAAATTCACTGGCACAGCGCGGTGGATGAGATACTGGGCGATAACACCGGCGTCACGGGTTTGCGCATCAAACACGCCAAGAGCGGCCAGCACACTGATCTCGCACTCACCGGCGTATTTATCGCTATTGGCCACGCGCCCAATACCGGCATCTTTGAAGGGCAGCTCGATTTAGCCGGCTGCTATATCCAGGTAAAAAGCGGCACGCAGGGCAATGCCACAGCAACCTCGGTACCCGGTGTGTTTGCCGCAGGCGATGTGATGGATCATGTGTATCGCCAAGCGATTACTTCGGCGGGCACCGGCTGCATGGCCGCGCTGGATGCTAAAACTTATCTGGAAGGCGTGGAATAACGCGGCCAAACGTTAGGAGCCCCCGATGGATCCGGTGATCGCCCTCTACACCGTGCTGCTGGCTGTCGCGCTGGGGCTTTCGGGCTTTGTGCGCGGCGATGCGCGGCGGCGAGGGCGGGGGCTTTTGCTGGCTGCGGCATTGGCCGGTTTTATGCTGGTGGCCGCCACCAGTGCGCTCGTCAATGTCACCTCAATAACCGGCATGATCCTCACCGCGTTGGCCGTGCTATTTGCCGCGCAATCAGCCACCACTGCGTTCTCACTGCTCTGGCGAGAAGTTTGCTGTGAACCGCTGGCCAGAAAAACCCTCATACCGCCCGAATCCGCACATCCGCACACCGTAGCGCCAGCGGCTTCACCCAACCCCACCGAGCACGAGCCGCGACCATGAATGTGGGCATGCAAATTGATTTCATTGGCTGGTTCGCCTTAATTGCCATTTTGGTGGCCGTGCATGGCTTAAGCGGCCAGCAAAAATCAGGGCGAGCGCCTTGGCCGAAGGCGGCGGTGGGCTTGCTCATTTTAGCGATGGCCATGATGCTGGGCTCTGTGCTCTGGACCTCCGATGGCAGCAACACGCTCTTAGCCTGCATCATGATTTTGCTCGGCATGGCCGCCGCCCCCTTATCTGCACGCAAACAAGGGCGTCCACCAGCGGGGGGGGAGCGCGCAGAAATCGAACCGGATGGCGGCCAAGACAGCATACTCAGCGGGTTAGCCCTCATTACGATTGGTGGTGGGGTATCGGTTGCCTTGCTCGGCTTAACCGGCTGGGTTGAAACCGATCACGAGGCGTACACCTGGGATTTGCGGCTGATTGCCGTCATAAGCTTATTTATTGGCATTTGGACGTTCGCCGCCGGCTTAATGCTGTGGCTTCGCTTGAACGATTACTTGCCTAAATCCACACCGACCCGCACGCAGCAGCGCGTGGTTATCGCGGTGTTAATTTTAGCGCTGGGGCTGGGTGCACTCGCGGTGATCTACCCCGCCTACGCCAGTATTTTAATGGGTTTAATGGTTTTGCTCGCGCTGGAATTGGGTGCGTTATCGGCTTTAAGTATTGCCATAACCAGCGCAACGCGCGTGCTAGGGCGGCATTTGGGCATGATCGGCGCGGCCATTGCCATGCTAGGCTATGTACAGACGAGCCTTTTTTTACTGGCACTGGGCGGATTAATTGTGGCGGGCGCGGTGCATTATTTACGCGGCCGGGTCGATTTTTATCAAATGAAAACACCCCGTTAATCGGGGCGCGCATCCTAGTTTAATCGTGGCTTAGATCATCTAAGGTCAACTTAAACCCGTCGATAAAGTGGCTTCGAAAGTATGCCACCGCAGGTAAGGTTTCCTGCATGGTTTCAAGCTTGCTGAGCAAATAGCCTTCGGCTTTTTTGAACTCTAAATTCCCCGCGAAGCCTTCTTCCAAGCACTTTAAGTAGGCCGATAGCGAATCGGCGGCTTTAACAACACGCGCCACCTCGGGCTCAATCTGCTCACTTTCAATCACCGAGGCAAACGCTTGGCGTAATTGAGCGGGTAGCAGCCCCACCAGCTTAGCCTCGGCATGGGCTTCGAGCGCTTTGTATGAATCTAAAATATCTTGGCGAAAATATTTAATCGGCGTGGGCAAATCGCCGGTAATAATTTCTGGCGCATCATGGTAAAGCGCTACGGTCACAATTCGGCCAATATCGTTCGTCTCGCTGTACAGCTCATTGCCGATTAGAGCCAGCGCGTGGGCAATCATGGCCACTTGCAGACTATGCTCTTGGATATTTTCGCGGCGGGTATTGCGCATCAAGCCCCAGCGCACGATGTATTTCATGCGCGCTAAATAGGCAAAAAAATGGCTCTGCGGCACGGTTGATTCCGAGACACTCACGCGCGAACTCCTAAATGAACGGTTGAACTGAACCCAGCTTCCTGAATTTGCTGCCAGGAGCGTACCGCAAAACTATCCGTCATGCCCGACAGCATATCCGTTAACAGCTGCGCCTCTCGGTAGCGCAACGGCATGGGGTTGCGGGGCGATTCAAACACGCGGCGATAATTTTCTGAAATTAATTGGTACAAGTAGCTTGCCAACGGTGTGCGGCGCGCACTGGCTGGGTTTTGTGCATCAATGCGGCAGGTAATGGCATACCAGAAGGCATCCATTAAGCCATGAATCACCACAAAGCCCGTCAACTCAACTTTTAGCACGGTTTTATGCCGGTACACATGCTGCCAATTACAGGCTTTAAGCGCTTGCAACAGCGCGCCCGCAGGCGAGGCGGCGATCAACTCCTGATTAAAATCGCCCCGACTAATAGCGGGCAACTGCGCTAAAAAAGTATCGGCAACGGCCTGCATCAAGGCGCCAATTGCCCGAATGCGAAAGGTTTGCATGGAGATGTCATTTAATTCTGCCGGCGATAACCCCGCCGCCCGATACCGCCAATGCTCGTGCTCTGCGGCCGCACACACTTGGGTAACCACCGCATCATCGCCGGCCGTATGGCGTAAAAAAGCCATCATGTCTGAAAATGAGAGCAATCCTTTTTTAACCGCATCCTCGGCATCCAGCACCGAGTAGGCGATGTCATCGCAGGCCTCTAAAATCCACGTCAATGGATGGCGCTGCCCCGGCATCAAGCCGCAGCGCGTCTGCACATCCAAAACCAAGGCCTGTTCGGATTGGAAAAAGCCGTGCTTTTTGCGCGCCACCCTCGTTTGATCGATAGCGGCGCTGCCCACGGGGTATTTAATTAGCGCGGCCAAGGTGGCGGCGGTTAAATTCAAGCCGTAATCATCGTTAATGAGCTGCAATTTGGTGAGCAATCGCAAAGTTTGTGCATTGCCTTCAAAGCGCAGAAAATCTTGGCGCATGGCATCGGTCAATTCGGGGGCATCACCAAAAACCCGAGCATAGTTCTGGGCAAACCACCCCCCCATCGCTGCCTCGCCTTGATGCCCAAAGGGCGGATTGCCTAAATCATGCGCCAGCCCAATGGTGGCAAGCAAAGCGGGCACATCGCGCAGAGCGGTGGGTAACCCTGCAGCCAAGCCGCGATTAAACACCAAATCCACCCCCACCGATCGGGCTAAATTGGCCACCTCGTGCGAGTGCGTGAGGCGCGTTCGCACGCTATCGGATCGATCGAGGGGAAACACTTGGGTTTTATCGGCCATGCGCCGCACCGGGGTTGAAAATAACACCCGATCGTAATCGCGCTCAATTTCAGCGCGCGTTTCGGTGTGAAACAACGTCGGCGCCGCACCGCTCGGGCGGCGGCGGGCAGCATTGAGCCATACACCCCAATCGGCAGGCGGCGAAAGTGAAGAGCGCAAATCGGGTTTCTGCGGCGGCGGTGTTTGAGGCATGATGAAAAACTCTAGAAATAATCGCTGAGCATAAAAATGAACATTGCCATTGTGGGTTTGGGATTAATGGGGCGCGCCATGGCGCAGCGCTTAGCCGAATTGGGGTTTACCGTGCGCGGCTATAATCGCAGCCCGCTGCCCGAAACCTGGCTTTCTCGTGCGACCGCGCAGGCGCCGACGGCGATTAGCGTAGCGCCCTCTTTGATGCAAGCGGTTACCCCTGCACACATCGTCTGGGTGATGTTAGCGGATTTTGCCGCCTGCGAGGCCGTATTTCTGGCGCCCGAGCATCAATCCTTGTGGCGCAATCGCCTGGTGATTAACGGCTCAACCATCTCGCCGGATCAATCTCGCGCACTGGCGCAGTCGATTCATGCGCTCGGCGGTCGCTATCTTGAAGCGCCGGTGCTCGGCTCTACCCCGCAAGCGCAAACCGGCACGCTACAAATCCTCTTGGGCGGGGCAAGCGCGGATATTGTGCAAGCCGAAATGGTGCTGGGCGCACTCGGCACGCCAACGCATTTTGGCGATGTGGGGCAGGGTGCTGCCGTAAAACTGGCAATGAATCAATTAATTGGCTCTCTAACGGCCGCTTTTTCCCTAAGCCTTGGGTTGGTGCAGCGCGAAGGCGTTGCGGTGGGGCAATTTATGGAAACCCTACGCGCCAGCGCGCTGTACGCCCCCACATTCGATAAAAAATTAGAAAAAATGCAGGCGCGGGATTTTGCCCATGCCAACTTCCCCCTCAAGCATTTACTCAAAGATTTGCGCTTGTTTGCAGCGGCGGCAGAACACCGTCACATCAATACCCAAATCGTCCATGCGCTAACCGATACGCTGGCGCATGCCTGCCAAGAGGGTGCGGGCGATGCCGACTACAGCGCGCTTTATGCCGCACTGGTTCCGCCCGCTGCGCCGTGATTTTTCATCGATCACAGCGGCGTGCCGTGTAAAATGCGTGTCTTTGCGCCCCATTAGGAGCCTATCTGACGTTAGGAATCGGTGCGAAAATTTAGCGGGGCGATGGCCTGTTTTGCCGATTTTGCTGGGCAATAGCAGGTTCTATTGCCCCAAAAAGCGGTGAAATAGGCACCGTGCAGATGAATGTGCAGCCGAATCCCCTAAAGCCCGACAGGCTCCCAGACAGGCGATTACTCAAGCGATTACTTAGGATTTTTCATGAGCTCATCCCCCAAAATCATGCCCCGAACCCTACCCCGCCGCGCTTTACTGAGCGTTTCTGATAAAACCGGCTTGCTCGATTTCGCTCAGGGTTTGCATCAAAATGGCGTGGCACTCATCTCCACCGGCGGCACCGCCCAAATGCTACGGGAAGCGGGTTTGCCGGTCACAGAGGTGGCCGATGTCACCGGTTTTCCCGAGATGATGGCCGGTCGCGTCAAAACCCTAAACCCCAAGATTCACGGGGGTATTTTGGCGCGGCGCGGGCAGGATGAGGCCGTCATGCGCGAGCAGGGCATTCAGCCCATCGATCTTGTGGTAGTCAATTTATATCCATTTGCGCGCACCGTCGCGGCGGCACATTGCACGTTTGAAGACGCGGTTGAACATATCGATATTGGCGGACCTGCCATGGTGCGCGCCGCCGCGAAAAACCATCAAGATGTCGCGATTATCGTCAATCCGGCCAATTACTCGCGCGTTTTGGCAGAAATAGAAGCGGGTGGTATTGAAGGCAAAACCCGATTTGAACTCGCCGTGCAAGCCTTTGAACACACGGCGCATTATGACGGCATGATTGCCGACTACTTCGGCAAAATGGTCAGCGGCAATGCCTTTGCGCCCACCTTCAACCTGCAACTCATCAAAGCGCAAGATTTACGCTACGGCGAAAACCCGCACCAAGCGGCCGCGTTTTATATAGAGCACACCGCACCGGCTGGCAGCATTGCCAGCGCGCAAATCATTCAAGGCAAGGCGTTATCATTCAACAACATTGCCGATGCCGATGCCGCACTGGAATGCGTGAAGCAATTTAAAGAACCCGCCTGCGTGATTGTGAAACATGCCAACCCCTGTGGCGTTGCCATCGGGGCTGATTTAACCGTGGCTTATGATCGCGCCTATGCCACCGATCCGACGTCGGCCTTTGGCGGCATTATTGCCTTTAACCGACCGCTCGATGCCCACACCGCCCGCCAGATCGTTGCGCGCCAATTTGTCGAGGTGATTATCGCGCCCGCACTCAGCGACGATGCCCGCGTGGAATTAGCGGCCAAACCGAATATCCGTGTTCTCACCACAGGTTTTGCCGAGGCTCAAAGCAAACCACGGCTCGATTTCAAGCGCGTACACGGCGGCCTGCTGGTGCAAGATAATGACGAGGCGAGGCTCTCCCAAGCCGATTTAACCATCGTGACGCAACGCCAGCCCACGCCTGAGGAACTGCGCGATTTATTGTTCGCCTGGAATGTCGCCAAATTTGTTAAATCGAATGCCATTATTTACGCCAGCGGCGAGCAAACCATCGGCGTAGGTGCCGGGCAAATGAGCCGCGTGTATTCGGCGCGCATCGCGGCCATTAAAGCCGCCGATGCCGGCTTGCCCGTGGCCGGTTCTGTCATGGCCTCCGATGCGTTTTTTCCGTTCCGCGATGGCATCGATGCCGCCGCCGCCGTGGGTATTACCGCCGTAATTCAACCGGGCGGCTCGCTGCGTGATCAGGAAGTGATTGATGCCGCGAACGAACACAATATCGCCATGGTATTTACCGGCATTCGCCACTTCCGGCATTAAACCGCCATTCCGCCATTAAGGGCAATAACGCATGAGTTTCTTCAATAATTTGCCCGCCATAACCCCACTGCTTGCTTGGTTTGGCCTATTTATTAGCGCACTACTCGCCGTGGGGTTCGCTTTTTATTGGCAGGGTTCTCGCCAAAAATTAAAGCAAAACCAGCAAGAAATTGGGCGACTCCAGCAAGAAGGCAGCGCATTAACCATCCAGTTGATGCAGAAAAACCAAAGCTTAGCTGGCGCGCACGCGCAAGCTGAGGCGCGCAGTGTGGAATTAGCGGCAAGCCAAGCAACGCTGGCGGCGTTAAGTCAGCGCCTCGATGCGCTCCAAATAGAGCGGCAAACGGAACGGCAAACCGCCCATCAAGCCATCGAGCGCTTAAGCCAACAAGCGCAATTTGCCGCCGCCGAGCAGGCCGAGTTGCACGAGCGACTCATTCAAGAACGGCAAGCGGCGGGCGAAAAAATGGCGCTGCTCACCGAAGCCAAAACCCAGCTCCAGCAAGCGTTTCAAGCGCTTTCAGCAGATGCGCTGCGCGCCAATAACGAATCGTTTTTAAAGTTAGCCCAAGAGAACTTAAGCCGGTTCCAAACGGGCGCCACCCAAGATCTCAATCAACGCCAAGAAGCCATCGCGCAGCTTACCCAGCCGATCCGCGAGCGGCTAGATCAGTTCGATATCAAGCTCAACACGCTTGAGCAAGCCCGCACCGGTGCCTACAGCGCCATGTCGCAGCAAATTAACGATTTACTCCAAATTCATCTGCCGCAACTGCATCGAGAAACGGCCGATTTGGTACGGGCGCTGCGCCAACCGCAAACGCGCGGGCGCTGGGGCGAGGTGCAGCTCAAACGGGTGGTGGAACTCGCGGGTATGCTGGCGCATTGCGATTTCGATGAACAAGTCAGTACCCGTGAGACAGGCAACCGCCTGCGTCCCGATATGATTGTGCATCTGCCCGGCGGCCGCCGCGTGATTGTCGATGCCAAAGCACCGCTCAATGCCTATTTAACCGCCATGGAGGCTGCCACCGATGAAGCCCGTGCGGCCGCGCTGCAAGATCATGCCCGCCAAGTGCGCAACCACATCACCCAACTCAGCAAAAAAGAATATTTCGATCAATTCGACCCCACGCCGGAGTTTGTGGTGCTGTTTGTGCCCGGTGAGGTATTTTTCTCAGCCGCGCTGATGCAAGACCCTGAGCTAATTGAGTATGGCGCGCAAATGCGGGTAATTCCCGCCAGCCCCACAACGTTAATCGCCTTGCTCAAAGCCGTTGCCTACGGCTGGCGCCAAGAAGCGCTGGCAAAAAATGCGCAAGAAATGGCGGAACTCGGGCGCGAGCTCTACGAGCGAATGGGGCATTTAGCCACCCATTGGCAAAAAGTAGGCAAGCATTTAGATCAAGCCGTGGGGGCATTTAACCAATCGGTTGGCACCCTAGAAGGGCGCGTTTTGCCCTCGGCGCGCAAATTTCAAACCTTGGGCGCCGTGCGGAGCGATCGGGAAGATTTGCCCGATTTAACGCCCCTCACCACCGATACTCGGCCGCTCACCGCGCCCGAGTTAACGGCTTCATTAGACGCGGTTGATGCGCCAAATTCGCCGAAAGATGAACGCATTTAAGCGAATGGATTAAATACGTCTTCTTTTTGTTTACGGTGCCGTTTGAGCTCAAAATTAAGCACTTGCGCAAACTCCTCCGCATCCAGCGGCTTGGCAGGCTGCGTGCTGCGAAGGGTTAATTCGGCGGCAATCGCTTGAATTAACTGCTCAAGCTCAAGGGTGGATAAATCGTTCAATTCAGCAGTCAGTGTCGTGTTCAAGGGAAATCAACTCATCAAAACAGAATGAAAACGGGGTTGTAAATTCAAATTAAACCGCTCCGTGCGGATGCGTAAATCTCGAAAATGCGTTGTTACTGTTAATGTAGACGCCACTTCCACAATCGATAATCCGCGATCAGGCTGATTCTCGTAAGCACCGGTATCAATCCAAAGCCGGTTGCCCGCGCGGCGCGGCGTATTCAAAATACTGTGGCCATAAATCACCCAGGCGATGCCGCTAATGACCCGCTCCCGATGCTCACCGCGCATTAACGCCTGAAACTGGGTGCGCCCCCACAAAATCGGCTCAATACTGGGGTCATCACGCGGCTGATCCCAAAATTTTACTTTTTTGATTCGCTCTAATCGGGCGACGTTGCGATTCCAATCCCAATCGGGCAGCTCCGCATGCACCACACCCACGGCATTAACGCCGTTGCCAATTTGAATCATTAAGGGCATTTGCCCAATTAGATTCATAATTTCTGTAATCAAATCCGCCCATTTATCGTCATTAAGTGAATCATAGGCATCCAGCAGCCATTGGGCGCCCGCCTGCTCCAAACGCTTACGCGCTGCGGCGTCTAATTGGCGCTGGGTTAATCCTTGGCGATATTGGCTTAATAAACGTTCATGATTACCCGCCACAGAAAAAAACCATGGCTCCGATAATAAGCGCAGCGTATTCATTGAATCGGTGCCGCGATCAATCAAATCGCCGACGGCAATCACGCGGTCGCGGTCGGGTTTGAATTGATGATATTCAAGCACTTTTTCCAAGCGGCTTAAATTTCCGTGCAGATCGCCCACAACAAAATCCCGTCCACCGGAATTAATCAGGAGTTGCTTAAATAGTGTCATTAATACGAGTCAAGTGGTTCGGTACATTAAAAATTCGGCACCGCTATAGCGAAACCGCAACTAAAAAATAATAAGAAGTGCGCACCGCGCGAAGCAATCGGTTCACGGGCAAAAAGAAGAAGTATTGATTCCTGAGTATGGCGCCTGAATAAATTTTCGTCAAGAACCAGAGGCTCCCTAACCGGCGGTTGTGAAAAATGGTTTTGATTACCCTTTGATGCCACATTTCAACCTATTAATTTTCAGTCAAAGCTTAGCTCAGATTAAAAACCTTGATAAGCATCGGAACAGCTGGGCGCTTACACTCATTCTGTTTCGTTTTACGCGCGCACAAGCCACAACAACAAAATGCGCCCCAAAGGAGCCCACGACTATGCCCACCTTCCGTTTTAACCCCGCGCTATGGTTCGCGCTCGCACTCAGCCTGTTTACCTTGGGCTCATGGCAAACAGCCAGCGCAGATAACAAAGCCATTGATGCGCTTGGCGGCAACTCGCTCGCCAAACATCACATTGTGTTGCAAGAAACAGAAAGCGATTTACAACGACAAACCCTGTTATTAAATGTAACGGGCAATTTGCTAAAAGCCTATGGTGATAATGTCGATATTGAAGTGGTTGCCTTCGGCCCAGGCATTACCCTGCTGTTTGCCAATAATGAACATGCCAAACGAATTGAAGCCCTATCGCAACAAGGCGTGCGGTTCTCGGCTTGCATGAATGCCCTTAAAAATGCAACAGAACGCTTAGGCCATGAGCCGGCATTAAATCCGGTTGCTAAAAAGGTGCCGGCAGGCATTGTGCGCGTGATCGAGCTGGTTGATGCGGGTTATATTTTGGTTCGCCCGTAATAGGTTACGGTTTGTTCGTATTGCGCGCATTAATACGGTTAAAATTAGCGAATGATTCTTAACTTCTCTTTCAAGTAATCCTATGATGCCGACTTCAAACGTACCGACAGACACGCCACCTGCCCCGCTGAACGAACAGCACATGAGCCAAGAGGCCGTGGCTCAGTATATTCAACAAGAACAGCAAAATCGCCGAGGCGGCTTCTCGCCTCGGCCTGTTTTTGTGCAAAAACTCAATGAATTTGGCTCGCCCAACCTAGCGGTGCTAACTTTTGAGCAAGACACGCAATTAACCGTGGCAGGCTTACTCCAAGTCGTGCCTGACGACCACGTGATTGTTTATGATGACAGCGCGCCGTGCGGGGCTCAATATTTTCACGGCATCGTAACCGAGGTTCGCGATGCGCACCGCCCATCTGATTCTGTTCGCGGCATGCGATTGCTTTATATCAATAAAGCACACAATACGGGCGAACCCGCCGCAGAAAACACCGCAAGCTAATCGCACTTAGGCAGCGTCTATTCAGCCCCAACGCAAGCCCGTGATTACGGCCTTACCGGAACACCCATCGAGCGAGCCTAAGCCATGCGCGATTTAATCGACCCCGAACTGTTGGCGCTCATTGAGCAATCAGCCGAAGCGGCAGGTGCCCACTTGTCACAATGCGCAGAGCTCAAGCGCCTGGTGCTTGCGAGCCCCTTTGTGGCGGCCAGTGTGCAAAAGCAGGCCGATATTTTGCCGTTTTTGCTGGCTTATGCGGGTGAATCTAATGCCAGCCAACCCATCGCTGATCGAATCCGCACCCAGCTCCATGCAATTCCACCCGATGAGTTTGATTCCCGCCTTCGGCAGATACGCCGCGCTGAAATGGCGCGCATTGCTTGGCGAGATGTGAATGATTTAGCCCCCACCGCCGAAACGCTCTGTGATCTTTCTGAATTAGCCGATCTTTGTGTTCAGCAGGCATTGGCGCACCATGAGCACACGCTCATCGCGCGACACGGCACCCCCAGAGGCTTGGATGGCAGTGCACAGCAGCTCGTGATCTTAGGCATGGGCAAGTTGGGCGGGAACGAGCTAAATTACTCTTCGGATATCGATTTAATTTTCGCATTCGAACAAGAAGGCGAAACCGATGGCGCGCGCCCCATCAGCAATACCGAGTTTTTTATTAAGCTTGGGCAGCGGCTCATCAAATCCATCAATGAAGTTACGCGGGATGGGTTTGTTTTTCGTGTCGATATGCGGCTGCGCCCACACGGGGACGAAGGGGCGCTCGCACTCAGTTTTGATGCCTTCGAAGATTACTACACGACCTTAGGCCGGGAATGGGAGCGTTATGCGCTGATTAAAGCCCGCGTCATTGCGGGTGATTTCGCGGCGGGTGCGCGGTTATTACATCTGCTTAAACCGTTCGTTTATCGCAAATACTTAGATTTTGGCGCCTTTGCTCAGTTGCGTGAAATGAAAAAGGCCATTGAGCAGGAAATGAGCCGCAAGGGCTTAATAGAAAACATTAAATTAGGCCCGGGCGGCATCCGAGAAGTGGAATTTATCGGCCAACTGTTTCAATTGCTTCGTGGCGGGCGTGAGCCCCTACTGCAAACCCGCAGCATCCTGACCACGCTGACGGTGCTACTTGAACTTAAAGAACTCCCCGCCCAGATCGTAAGCGAGCTTAAAGCGGGCTATGATTTTCTGCGCCGTGCCGAAAATCGGCTGCAAATGATGCACGATCAACAAACACAAACCTTGCCGCTGGATGAGGGCGATCGTGCGCGCTTAGCGTATGCCATGCGTTACCCCAGCTGGGCTGACTTTCTTGAAGCGCTTAATCGCCATCGGCATCAAATCCATCAGCATTTTAGCTCCGTCCTTCAAACCCAGCGCGATGAAGTGCCCGACACCGACCCCTTATCTCGCCTCTGGCACCAATCTCTTTCCCGCGATGAGGCGCTTGCCGCGCTCAATCTGGCTGGCTTCCATGAGCCCATTGCCGCACTCACCGTACTAACCGAATGGCAACATGAGCTTCAAGGCAAAGTTTCCGATACCGTGCGCCAACGGCTTAATTTGCTCATCCCTAAATTGCTTCGTCAAGTGGCGACAATTGATGCACGAGCAAGCATTCTGAGTGCCATTTTCGCCCTCATCAGTGCCGTATTGAGCCGATCGGTTTATCTCGCCTTACTGATCGAGCAGCCTCAAGCCCTCAATCAGCTCATCCATCTATGTGCGGCCAGCCCGTGGATTGCCGAACTGCTGCGCCAGCAACCCATTTTGCTTGATGAGTTAATTGACCCGCAAAGCCTATTCCAGCAACCCAACACAACGGCGCTTAAAGCAGAACTCACTGGAGTTTTAGCCCGATTCCCCGATGACGAGGAACGTCAATTTGATGAGCTCAGGCGTTTTAGGCAGCTGGCTGTGCTTCGGGTCGCTGCGGCCGATGTCATGGGGATTTTACCGGTTATGCGCGTATCCGATCAGCTCACTTGGATTGCTGAAGTGATTTTAGAAACCGTTCTAAAGCGCGCGTATCAGCAATTGGTTGATCGACATGGTGAGCCCCGTGCCACAGGGGCTGATGGCTTAAGTTATACCCCAGGTTTTGCCGTTATTGCCTATGGAAAATTTGGTGGGATTGAGCTGGGTTATGGCTCCGATCTCGATTTAGTTTTTCTGCACAACTCAACCGATACCAACGCCTCAACCAATGGCACAAAAGCCATAGATAATCAGGTATTTTTTGCACGACTGACCCAAAAAATCATTCATATCCTCAGTATTCGCACCCCAGCAGGCGTGCTCTACGAGGTGGATACCCGTTTGCGCCCCGATGGCGCAAGCGGGCTTCTGGTATCAAGCCTGCTGGGGTTCAGCCACTACCAAAATGCGCATGCTTGGCTATGGGAAACTCAAGCGCTATGCCGAGCCCGATTCATTACCGGCAGCGCCGACATCGAAAACGAATTCACACAGATCCGTCGCGCCTGCTTAAGCCAAGCCCGAGATGCCGCCGTGCTGAAACAAGGGGTTATCGATATGCGCGTCAAAATGCGCACCGAGCAAGAACCCGCGCAACCCGATCAATTTCACCTGAAAAAAGGGCTCGGCGGCATCACCGATATTGAATTTATGGTGCAATATCTTTTGCTGCGCCATGCGCACGCGCAGCCAGAAATCACCCATTTCACCGACAATATCCGCCAATTGCGCGCATTAGCGCAACACCACCTCATGGATGAAACCACCTGCGAGGCCTTAGTGGGCGCGTTTCAAAACCTCCGCAATGCCATTCATCATCGAACCCTGCTCCAAAAACCGATGACCGCTCCCCGTGCTGAGTTTGAACACGAGCGAGCCGTCGTTATGGGCGCCTGGTCTAAGATATTTGAAGTGTCAGCATAACGGGGGTGTGATCCGATGGCCGCTCCCAACCCCGTGGCTCGGCATCCACCCCACAATCCACCACGCTCGGCATCACGGCATGGCTTGCCAAAAGATGATCAATGCGCAAGCCTTGATTACGCCGAAAACCACCTCCTCGGTAATCCCACCAAGTAAAACAGTGCGTTTGCGGCTTATAGTGCTGCAAGGTGTCCACTAAACCCAGCGCCAGAAACCCCTGAAAAAACGCCCGCTCCGATTCACTACATAACACCTGGCCCTGAAATTTCAGGGGGTCATAGACATCCTCATCGGTGGGGGCAATATTAAAATCACCCATCACAATCAACTTTGGATAACGAATTAACTCTGCGGCAAGCCAAGCATGAAATGCCGTAAGCCAACGCAACTTATATTCAAATTTTTCTGATGCAAGCGACTCGCCATTCACCACATACGCGTTAATTAGCCGCAAATCACCAAAAGTTGCCGCCACCACGCGACGTTGCGCATCTTGTAACGCGGGGATTTCATAGACGATATCCTGCGGCGGCGCTAAGGCGGCGTCATAAATCAAGGCCACGCCATTGTAGGTTTTTTGCCCATTCAAGAGGAGGCGATACCCCAGCGCCTCGATAGCCTCTACATTCACCGCTTCATTAACCTGCTTGAGCTCTTGCAGCCCCAATATGGCAGGCCGATGGGTTGTAAGCCAAGTCACAACCTGTGGCAGGCGAACATTCAGTGAATTAACATTCCAAGTCGCAATTTTCATCAAGATAATCTCGACCCTCATTAAGGGTGATTAAGTGCGTACGTAATAGGCTACGATTAAAAAGAAAAAACCAAGCACGCTGGCCAACCAAGCCAAATAACCCCAGCGGCGAAATCGGCGCGCGAGCGCAGTTTGATTAATAGCAGAAATAATAAATGGCCGATGCCCCTGCGCATCTTTGCTCATCAGATGGGTGTGTATTTCCTGATCGCTCGATTGAACTTGCTGCTCGCGCGCCGCAATTGCGGCCTGCTGCCGCACGCGCGCCCACTCATTTTCACTGATGTGGCCATCGCCATCAAAATCAAATGCGCGCATTTTTTCAGGGTCTGTCTTCCACGCCCGCAAAGTTGCTTTGATGGCTTCTTGCTCTGCTTGAAACGGATCATGCGCGATCGTTTTAAACCAACCCAACACATAAATAGCATGATTGGGTAAAAGTAATTTTTCCGTATATCGATAATCCCCAAATAGCCGATTCGTGATGCCGCTAGACGCATTACCGCGCGGAATCTCCGTATCGCCATACCATTGGTGCTCAACCCCAGGGTGGATACGGGCATCATCCGGGTCCACTAAACACGTACCGCTCCCATCGCTCACCGCAATCAAGCGATCGCTTTGGTGCTGATATACCCGTTGCCATGTGTTTTTACCGCTGTCGCCATAAGATGATTCTTTATGCTCCACTGCAATCCAATACCACACGCAGGCTGCGCCTGTCAGCGGCGATGCCAGCGGGGCTGAATCAATCTGCTTTGTCACGCCCTCAATTTCAATATAACCCTGATGCGCGGAATGAATTTTGGACGTGGGCGTGTTGATAATCCAATAGGTTCGGCGGACAAAATAAACCCCGGTCACTAGAAGCGCCAGGGTGAGTAAAAACAAAGCGAGTAGAACCCCTCGGTATTCATTGACACCCAGGTGCCCAATCCAAACCGCATACCACGCCATCACGCAGCGCGCTTAGGTGGTGAACAACGATTTCAAATTAACATCCTTAAGTTCGTCTTCCCGAAAAGTGAGCAATTTAAATGGCCGAAAATGAAATAACTGCGCCACCATCACATCTGGGAATTGCTCAATACGAACATTATTAATGTTGACGGATGCGTTATAAAACTCGCGTCGATCAGCGATCATATTTTCAAGCCCTGAAATGCGTTGCTGCAAATGCTGAAAGGTTAAATCCGCCTTTAACTCAGGATAAGCCTCTGCCACGGCATAAAATCCCGCAAGACCCGCCCGCAACTGGCCCTCTGCTCGCCCAAGCGCCTCAACATCGCCCTGATCTTGCGCTCCGCGCACCGCTGAGCGCGCGTGCATAACTTTTTCTAACGTTGACTGCTCGTACTGCATGTATTGCTTTGCAGTTTCAACCAACTTAGGCAGCTCGTCGTGCCGCTGCTTGAGCAAAACATCAATATTCGACCACGCTTGAGACACGTTATGCTTCAACACGACAAGCCCGTTATACATAATGATGGCCCAAACCACCAGCAATCCAACCATAAACAACAGCACTGAAACCGTTACGCCCATGATCAATCTTCCTTTTTATAACCGATTAAATAAACGCAGCTCAGATATCAATATTAACGGCAGACAAAGCAAAGCGCTCAATAAAATCACGGCGCGGCTCGACCAAATCACCCATTAATATGGTGAACAATTCATCTGAAGCGATCGCATCCTCAATGCGGACTTGGAGCAACCGGCGCGTGGCTGGATTCATGGTTGTTTCCCAAAGCTGATCGGGGTTCATTTCACCCAAGCCCTTATAGCGCTGAATACCCAAACCTCGGCGCCCTTCTTGCATCAACCAATCAATTGCTTGCTCGAAATGGTCGATTGACGCTGTCTTCTCGCCGCGCAGCACACGGGCATCCTGACCGATCAAGCCCTCAAGCTGCGCCGCTAATTCACCCAGCACTTTGTAGTCTGCGGTGGAAAAGAAAGACGCTGGTAAAAATGTTTCACGTGAAACACCATGCTGATGGCGTTGAATCTTAATGCCCGCAGCCTCATCTGCGGCCAGAGAGAGCGCAACCTCATAAACGACACCTGCATCAGCAAACTCGTTAATTAAACCGATAAAGCGCGACAACCAAGCTGAAAAAGCATCGCCCGCTGCGACCCCAGAAGCCGTCATTTTAGGCAAATGCAAAATCGCCTTTAATGCAACCGCGTCATATCGATGCGCCAAGCGATCAATAATGGCTTGCGCCACCAGATACTCGCGCGCCATCGTCTCAAGCGCAATCCCCGTAATCAACGGGGCATCTGCATTAACCTGCAGCGCAGCGTTATCAACCGCTAACTGCAACAAATACTGATTCAGCGCCAAATCATCTTTCAGATACTGCTCCTGCTTACCCTTTTTAACCTTATACAAAGGTGGCTGTGCAATGTAAATATGGCCCCGATCGACCAGCTCACGCATTTGGCGATAAAAGAACGTGAGCAAAAGGGTGCGAATATGGCTGCCATCAACATCCGCATCGGTCATGATAATAATGCGGTGATAGCGCAACTTGTCGGGGTTAAAGTCTTCGCGGCCAATGCCGCAACCCAGCGCGGTGATTAACGTGCCCACTTCCGCCGAAGCCAGCATTTTATCAAAGCGCGCTTTTTCCACATTCAAGATTTTACCTTTTAACGGCAAAATCGCTTGGGTGCGCCGATCTCGCCCTTGCTTGGCCGAGCCGCCCGCAGAATCACCTTCCACAAGATAAATTTCAGATAAAGCCGGATCTTTCTCTTGGCAATCAGCCAGCTTGCCGGGTAAGCCGGCGATATCTAGCGCGCCTTTTCTCCGCGTCATTTCCCGCGCCCGACGAGCCGCCTCTCGAGCCCGCGCTGCCTCGACAATTTTATTGGTAATTAGCGCGGCTTCAGCCGGATTTTCATCAAGAAACTCAGCCAAACGCTCAGCAGCCAGGGATTCGACGGCAGATTTAACCTCGGAGGAAACAAGTTTTTCTTTAGTTTGCGAAGAAAACTTAGGATCCGGCACTTTGACCGAGATAATCGCGACCAAACCTTCTCGCCAATCATCACCCGAAGTGGCGACTTTAGCCCGCTTAAGAATACCGGTACGCTCCATATAATCGTTGAGCGTGCGCGTTAATGCCGCCCGGAAGCCGGTTAAATGGGTGCCACCATCGCGCTGGGGAATATTATTGGTATAGCAAAATAAATTTTCCTGATACGTATCATTCCATTGCAAGGCAAGCTCGACTAAAACCGCGTCTTTTTGTCCTGAAAAACTCAGTACGTTTTTATGGATCGCTGTTTTGCCTTTGTTTAAATGCTCAACAAACGCACGAATGCCGCCCTCATAATAGAAGGTGTCAGATCGATCTGAAATTTCATCGACTAAATGAACGCGAATACCCGAGTTAAGAAAAGATAACTCGCGCAGGCGCTTAGCCAAAATATCGTAATGGAAAACCACATCGGTAAAAATCGTTGGACTGGGCAGGAAGCGAATTGCCGTACCTGTTTTATCTGAAGCACCAATATCAGCCAACGGGGCGACAGGAACACCCAAACGATAAGACTGATGATAGGCTCGACCGCCACGAGAAATATTTAACTCAAGCTCATCTGAGAGCGCGTTAACAACCGATACGCCCACCCCATGCAAGCCGCCAGAGACTTTATAACTATTTTGGTCGAACTTACCGCCGGCATGCAACACGGTCATAATGACCTCAGCAGCAGAAACCCCTTCCTCGGCATGAATATCAACCGGAATACCCCGGCCGTTATCGGTCACCGAGACCGAACCGTCCGCATTCATGGTCACAGTGACTGTATCGCAATGACCCGCTAACGCTTCATCAACCGCGTTATCCACCACCTCAAACACCATGTGATGCAAACCACTGCCATCATCGGTATCACCAATGTACATACCCGGGCGCTTACGGACCGCATCCAGCCCTTTTAGAACCTTAATACTCGTTGAGTCGTAATTCGTGTTATCGCTCATAAGGGGCATCCAATCGCACTGCAAAATAAAGAAGAATTATAACATGGATGCGATCTTACCGGCGCTCAGGCTAAACTTGGCATCAAATGAAAACGCGAGCGGGTTACGGTCCGTGGCAGAAAAGAACGCCTGATGACCGAAATGGGATAGAAAATCCAATAAAAGGGCGGCATGCCGATTATCAAGCTCTGAAATAAAATCGTCGAATAACAAGATTGCTGTTTTATTAGACACATCTCGCCATACACCGGCAACCGATAAATATAATGCCAAAAGAATAATTTTAATTTGCCCGCGTGATGCGGTTGCTTTAACGCCAAAGCCATTCAATGATAAAACCAAGTCTCCGCGATGCGGTCCACTCAAAGTTTGGCCTAATTCACGCTCGCGCAGCGCATGGCGAGCCAAAGATTCAGCCAAAGTACCTTGAGTACGAAAACCAGGATAGTATTCCAACTGAAGCGATAAATAAGGTGACAAACTTAATAGAACTTCAGGCAAAATCGCTGCAATATAATCGAGAGCCGCTAATCGTTGCTCCGTTAAAAGCATACTGTACTGAATGAATAAACCATCCCAGGCAAGCGTAGATTGGCCATTTTTTAACGCGGCGTTACGCTGTTTTAATACCCGAGAAAACTGAGAGAAATTATTTGCAAAATCTGCAAACAAATAAAACGCGGTTCGATCCAAAAACTTGCGCCTAAATTCTGGCCCACCCAAAATCAAATCATCGGATTGCGCATGAAGTGCCAGCACGGGCAAATGTGAAACAAAGGCGCCGGCTGATTGAATATCCTCAAGGTCAACCTTAAGCCGCACTCGCTCCTTACAGCGCTCAACCGCCATAAAAAAAGATGAATCTTGAGCATTCACAGAAGCGCGAACAACGGCACAGGCTTGATTTTGCGCGATTAAATCATGATGCGTTTGGCATCGGAACGACTTAAGATTGCCCAAGAAATAAATTGCTTCAAGTAAACTCGTTTTTCCCGCGCCATTTTCCCCCGTAAGAAGATTAAAACCGGCAGAAAAATCGCAATCGGCAACATCCAAATTGCGAAAGTTTGTAACCGAAATCGCTGCAATACGCGCCAAACAGAATTACAGCTTCATCGGCATTAAAACGTATTTAACATGCACACTACCCGTGATTTCCGGCGCAATTAAAACGCTGGACTCTGGCGCCTCAAGAACCATACACACCCGGTCGGAATCGATTACCGCCAAAACATTTAAAAGGTAAGAGATATTAAACGAGATCTTTAAATCATCAAATGCGTATTGCACGGTCATGCTTTCTTTAGAGGATTCATGCTCTAAGTTATTCGATTCAATGACCAGCTGATTGTGCGATAGATAAAAGTACGCACCTGCAAATCGTTCATTTGATAAAATGCTCGCTCTCTGCAAAACAAGTTTTAAATCAGACTTAGACGCAATCATTGTTTTACTATTTGACTGCGGAATAACCCGAGAATAATCAGGATACTTTCCGTCGATCAATTTGCTAATTAAATAATTCTTGCCGATTAATAATTCAATTTGATTATCTCGCAAGGTAAGATTAACCTGCGCATCGCTATCTCGGTTGAGCGATTTCAGAACTTCGCCAATCATTTTTCTTGGCACAATAACCTGTCGCTTTTCTTGCCCGGCGCTATCATGCATCAATTGCGCATAAGCAAGACGATGGCCATCGGTTGCAACCGCAATAATCTCCGAATCATTCACCTCTAAAAGCAAGCCATTAAGAAAATAACGCACATCTTGCTGCGCCATCGAAAACTGTGTTTTTTCAATTAACGTGTAGAGGTTTTTTTCAGAGAGCGTCATTGTGCTTTGATGCGCCGAATCAACGACCATTTGCGGAAAGCTATCCGCCTCAATGGTGGCCAATCGAAACTTTCCCATACCAATGTCAATATCAATCCAACCTTCGCTTTGGCGCAAACTTATATCTGCTTCCGGCGGAGCTGCTTTGATGATATCGGCTAATTTGCGCGCATTGACCGTAATGACGCCCGCCGCCACAACGGTGACTTCTAACGAGGTGCGCAATTGAATTTCAAGATCGGTTGCGACCAATATTAACTGCCCCTCGCGCACATCAAGCAATAAGTTACTCAAAATTTGCATCGTTTGACGCTTTTCAACGCCGCCGATCACTTGATTAATCGCGGCGTTAAAAACTTCCCGGTTAACAACAAATTGCATTATGTAGAATCCTAAAGTGATTTCATTGGTTCAATTATTAAACATTTAATGTATGTCGAAGCAAGTTGTAATCATCATTCAACTTTGTTTCTATTTCGCGTAACTCTTCTATTTTTTTGCAGGCATGAATGACGGTTGTATGATCACGCCCGCCAAATGCCTCACCGATTTCAGGCAAGCTGTGGTTGGTCAGCTCTTTAGCCAAGCTCATCGCAACTTGACGTGGCCGTGCAATTGAACGCGATCGGCGAATACCCGTTAAATCTGTGACCTTAAGGTTGTAATATTTCGCTACGGTACGCTGAATATTTTCTAACGTAATCATTTTGGCTTGCGCAGCAATCAGATCTTTTAACGCCTCCTTGGCTGACTCGACCGTAATGGGTCGCCCCGTGAATTGCGCAGTTGCAATCACGAGTCGCAATGCACCTTCAAGCTCACGAATATTAGCGCGGATACGCTTTGCGATAAAAAAAGCGACATCCGTGCTTAAGGTGACGTGCGACAGCTCCGCCTTTCTTTGCAAAATAGCCACCCGAGTTTCTAAATCAGGGGGCTCGACGGCCACCGTGAGCCCCCAACCAAAACGCGACTTTAATCGCTCCTCAAGCCCTTCAATTTCTTTCGGGTAGCGATCGCAGGTCATAATAATTTGCTGCCCCTGCTCGATCAAGGCGTTAAACGTATGAAAAAACTCTTCTTGGCTACGATTTTTTCCGGCAAAAAATTGAATATCATCGATTAACAACGCATTCACTGAACGATAATAATTCTTGAAATCTTCAATCGTATTATTTTTAATGGAACTCACCATCTGCTGCACATAGCGCTCACTATGCAGATACACCACTTTGGCAGCGGGCGAATGTTCAAGAATGGCATTACCTACCGCTTGCATTAAATGCGTTTTACCCAAGCCAACGCCACCATAAATGAATAACGGGTTATAGCCACCGCCGGGATTTTGCGCCACCTGCTGCGCGGCAGCACGCGCTAATTGATTCGATTTTCCTTCGACAAAATTCTCAAAATTTAACTGATTATTAATATGACTCACAAATTCTTTGTGGCCGCTGCTGGCCACTGCCTCCGGATGCGCTGACTCCTCTGCCGTTGGGTTTTTTGGCTGAGACGAATGCGATACTCTTGGCAGGCTGGCAACAGGGGCGGCCGGTGGGGCGGCGGTTTGTGCGCTACCCACTTGCAAGCTAATTTCCAACATCGGGCGATTCAACAACGCTTGCGCTTGCTCTAAAATTTTCGCCTGTAATTGCTGCGCTACCATATCCAACACAAAACGGTTCGGCGCCCAAAGAACCAAGAGCTGATCGTCTTTAAACTCAGGCTGCAAGGGGCGAATCCACATATTAATTTGCTGCGATGAAAGCTCTTGAGCCAATCGCTCAATACACTGCGGCCAAAAGTCAGGCGTGATAGTCGGCATATTGGGGAAACAAACCTACACAAAAAAGACTTTTAGTGTACCACCGACTCCTCTTTAAGCGCAGCCTACCGCGTATTGATTCTACCCCTCTGAGCACCCGCGAAGTCCATGCCCTTATATGGGCTATTAGTTGACATCTGGGCATTTTTCCGGTTTAATATTTGGCCTTTTGGCATACCGCGCTTGAACCTTCTAACGCCCGTATTTTGCAGGCAGTTGCAAAATACTCCGTGTTAGTATTTTGGGCGTTAAATTTAAGATTTTCCGCGTTTTCTAAACTCAATAGACGCGCCGGTACGCTCGGTTTTTAGATAGGAATTTTTAGCATGAAAAGAACATACCAACCCAGCATTATTCATCGCGCCCGCACCCACGGTTTTCGTGCCCGCATGGCAACTCGTGGCGGTCGTGCCGTAATCAATGCGCGCCGTGCGAAAGGCCGCAAGCGTCTCGCTGTCTAATTTAAGCCCGCTGACCGGATCGTATCTTCACCGAGCCATGTTGGCCCCGCCCAAACGGTTTGGTTTTTCGATCGAGGCGCGCTTAACTCGCCCCGACGAGTTTAAGCTCGTCTTAAGTTCAGGCAAACGTATTCACCACGATCAGTTAATGGCCGTGGTGTTTTCTTTGGCGGGCGATGCACCCAGGCTTGGTTTGGCCATAGCCAAACGTCAAGCCCGGTTGGCACATGATCGGAATAGAATAAAACGCGCGGCACGAGAATATTTTCGTTTACATCGCGCGCAATTACCGGTGTTTGATTATGTTGTTATGGCAAAATCTGGCGCGGATAAATTGTCTCCCCCCGCGCTCAACTTAATGATGAATCAGCTCTTTGAGAAGGTGGCCGCTCGATGCGCTGGCTCCTAATTAAACTGATACGAGGCTATCAGTTACTGATTAGCCCTTTTTTGCCACCCAGCTGCCGTTTTGAACCCACTTGCTCGCATTACGCTATTGAGGCGGTGCAAATTCATGGCGCGCTGCGCGGCGGCTGGCTGGCCTTGAAGCGAATTGGCCGCTGCCAGCCGTTTTGTGCCGGGGGATATGATCCCGTTCCCGGCTCTGAATGCACTTGTCATGTTCATCAGGCACACTTAACTTCCGATAAGCAAGATAACTCCACATCAACACCCGTTGAACCAGAGCCTATTTTGCCTGTCAACGAGAACCCACCCACCTCGGGTTTACCTATTATTACCCCACACAAATGATTGAGTCTTAAAGATGGATAATCGTCGCCTGATTTTGGTTGTAGCCCTTGGTTTTGTATTGATTCTCCTCTGGCAAGCGTGGACTAAAGATCAACAGCAGGCAATGCAAGCTGCTGTGACGCAAGCGCAATCTATGCCCGCCACAGCCATCCCTGCACAAGCTAAAGACTTGCCAAATGCCATACCCACCGTTGCATCGCCAAAAGTCGCCCCAGAAGCCAGTGCAGTGGCAGCTCAGGCACTAATTTCTGTTCAAACCGATGTATTGGCACTAAAAATTAACCCACGCGGCGGGGTGATTGATTCTGCAGACTTATTGCACTATCCCCAAGAACAAGACAAAGCAGAACCGGTCAATTTATTGAGTGACCGCAACGGATTTGTTTATGTGGCACAGTCGGGCTTGCTTGGAGACAAAGGTTCTCCCGCTCCAGATCACTATGCCGAATTTCAATCAGAGCAAACGCAATATCAACTCCAGCCGGGACAAAACGAGCTGCGGATACCCTTAACTTGGGAAAAAAATGGCATTAAAATCACCAAATGGTTCGTGGTAAAACGCGGTGATTATGCGATTAAAGTTGAATATCAAATTGATAACACATCAAACCAACCTTGGCAGGCAAGCCAGTATCGCCAGCTGACCCGGCTGGGCACCACACCCGGGACCCAACTCGTACACACCTACACCGGCGGGGTTTATGCCGGCGATATACCAGGCAGTAAAGATCGCCTAGCCTATGAAAAAGTCACGTTTGAAGACATGGCAAAAAACAATCTCAACAAAGCACTCAGCAATGGTTGGGTTGCCATCATCGAGCATTATTTTATGAGTGCATGGGTTCCGGCGAACCCACAGCAAGTGAATAATTTTTACACCTTGGTTTCAACCAAAAATAACCAAACGCTGTACACCATCGGCATGTCCTCACCGGCAGATACCATCGCGGCGGGCAGTAAAGGTGAACTCAGCTCCACCTTATATGTGGGGCCAAAAATTCAGTCCAATTTAGCGCCGCTCGCGCAAGGGCTGAATCTCACCATTGATTACGGCATTTTTACCGTCATCGCGGATCCTATTTTCTGGCTGCTGAAGCATTTCCATGAATGGGTGGGCAACTGGGGTTGGGCGATTGTGCTCGTTACCCTTGTGATCAAACTCTTCTTCTTGTGGCCATCTGCCATTAGTTATCGCTCGATGGCTAAAATGCGGGCGGTAACACCCAAAATGCAACAACTGAAAGAGCGTTTTGGTGAAGATCGCCAAAAGCTTTCTCAAGAGATGATGAAGTTATACCAAAAGGAAAAAATTAATCCTTTGGGTGGTTGCTTGCCGATTGTGATTCAAATTCCGGTCTTTATTTCGCTCTACTGGGTTTTGGCAGAATCGGTTGAGCTTCGTCAAGCCCCTTGGATTTTTTGGATTCACGATTTATCTCAAAAAGATCCGTATTTTGTCCTGCCATTGCTCATGGGTATTTCCATGTTCATTCAGCAAAAGCTAAACCCTGCACCGGTTGACCCGATGCAGCAAAAAATCTTTGCTTGGCTGCCTGTTATTTTCACTATATTTTTCTCCTTTTTCCCTGCGGGTTTGGTGCTGTATTGGTTTGTTAACAACTTGCTCTCCATCGCTCAGCAATACACCATTACGCGGCAAATCGAGAAACAAATGGCATTAGCCAAAACGGATTAGATCTCGTCGCTTCTCTCGTATTTTTGGTAGAACGCACCCTTTTGACTTCGTTGGGTTAATACGAATGAATTATCGCGATACCATTGCTGCCATTGCCACTGCCCCCGGTCGCGGGGGGGTGGGCATTATTCGTTTATCCGGCGCGCAAGCTCATCCCATCGCCCAACAAATCATCGGCAAACTTCCGCCCGTTCGTTATGCGCGACACGGGCTTTTTTTGGATCCCCTCACCCAAGATCCCATTGATGATGGCCTGTGCCTTGTGTTTACCGCGCCGCACTCCTATACCGGTGAGGATGTTGTAGAGCTTCAGGGGCATGGGGGGCCTGTGGTATTAGATCGCCTGCTAAACCTCCTTTTGCATTTAGGCGCGCGATTAGCTCGGCCAGGGGAATTTACCGAGCGAGCATTTCTCAATGGTCGAATCGACCTCACTCAAGCAGAAGCGGTGGCCGACTTAATAGATGCAGGCAGCCAAGCGGCAGCAGAAGCCGCTAGCCGAGCATTACGCGGTGGTTTTTCAGAGCGGATTACCCCCATAACCACCGCGCTTATTGCGTTACGGGTCAGTATCGAATCGGCTTTAGATTTTCCGGAAGAAGAAATCGACTTTTTATCCGATCCTCAAATTGCCAAGCAGAATCAACAACTCCTGCATGATGTTGATAGGCTCCTGGCGCAAACAGAGCAAGGCGTATTGCTGCGCGAAGGGATGCGTATTGCCATTATTGGCCAGCCTAATGCGGGCAAATCAAGTTTGCTCAATCAATTAGCGGGCGAAGATCGCGCCATTGTCACCGATATAGCAGGCACCACGCGCGATGTATTACGCGCAGAAATTCAAATAGATGGCCTGCCCGTTCATATTATTGACACCGCAGGGTTAAGGCACAGCGACGATCCTATTGAGCAAGAAGGCATTCGCCGCGCCTGGTTAGAAATCGAACAAGCAGATGTGATTTTATTACTTCGGGATGATCGAGATAATTTTAGCCCGAGCGATCAGGCCCTTCGTGACAAAATGCCAGCCAAACCCCTGATTGAAATTCATAATAAAATTGATCTCACGGGGGGTGTTGCTGGGTTTAATATCGAACGACAAATCCTAAACATCAGCGCAAAAACGGGCGCGGGTTTACCTGAACTCCGTGCCCATTTAAAACAGCTGATGGGGTTTAGATCCACCGAAGGCGGACAATTTATTGCCCGGCGCAGGCACCTAGAGGCATTAATTCAAGCACGAGCAGAAATTGCGGCCGCAGAAATTGCGCTCACACAAGATAAAGCCGGTGAACTGGCCGCAGAATCCTTGCGGAGAGCACAAATGGCACTGGATACCATTACCGGTAAATTTACCGCCGATGATTTGCTCGGTGAAATTTTCAGTAATTTTTGCATTGGCAAATAAGTCCTTACTTAAACCCGGGTTTAAAAACTAAAAAATACGCATCAAGCCAAGGCGCCTATCGACTTATAAAATCGGTGCGAAAATCGAGCTGAACAGCAGCTTTTGCTGCTTTTTCAGGGTAATAGTGGGTTCTATTGCCCAAAAAAGCAGTGAAATAGGCGCCGTCCAGATGAATTTGCAGCCGATATCCTTAAAGACCGACAGGCGCCTCGTGACGCAAAAACAAAACCTGGGGAAGAGCTGGGTATAATAAAAAAACAAAAAGTTATCCCCAATCACAACGCGATATGCTCGCAGCTTAGCCTTTTGTATCCACAGAGTTGGTTTGATTGCAACTCTATATAAATAAAGAAAAAATAGCACTTGTCTGCCAAAATACGAAACGCTAATCATCAACAATATCAACAGAACTAAAAACATTATTAAATTAAGACCCAGAACGCGGCAACAAAGGTAAATCGCATGAATAACCCCTCAAAGGTACTTTTAACCCAATACAGTCATGGCGCCGGTTGTGGATGCAAAATTTCTCCTGCCCTGCTCGATGAAATTTTGCATCAAAGTAAAATAACGGCGATTCAAAATCCTAAGCTCATTGTGGGCAATGAAACCCGAGATGATGCCGCCGTATTTGATCTAGGTGATGGCACAGCCATTATTAGTACGACTGATTTTTTTATGCCGATTGTCGATGATCCCTTTACATTTGGCCGCATTGCAGCAACGAACGCGATTAGTGACATTTACGCGATGGGGGGTGATCCCCTTCTTGCCATTGCCATTTTTGCTTGGCCCATAGATAAACTAACCGCCCGTGTCGCGAGCGAAGTGATTGATGGCGGCAAACAAGCCTGTTTAGAGGCAGGAATCCCACTCGCAGGTGGACATTCAATTGATGCACCAGAACCTATTTTTGGGCTGGCTGTAACGGGCCGTGTTCAGTTAACCGCGTTAAAACGAAATGACACCGCCCAAGTTGGCGATATTTTGTTTCTCACAAAACCTTTAGGCGTCGGCATATTAACAACCGCACAAAAATCGGGCGTATTACGGGCAGAAGATGCGCAAAAAGCACCTGATATTATGTGTAAACTCAATAAGATAGGTTCGAAACTAAGCCAATTGGCCCATGTAACTGCCATGACGGATGTGACAGGCTTCGGCTTAGCGGGGCACTTGCTAGAAATGTGCCGTGGGAGCCAAACCCGAGCAGAAATCAATTTAAAAAACTTGCCGTTAATTGATTCGGTTGAATTTTATTTAGCCCAAAACCAAATACCCGGTGGCACATACCGCAACTTTGCAAGCTATGGCACCGATATAAGTGCCATGTCCGAGTCAACCAAAGCCATTATTTGTGACCCACAAACCTCAGGGGGGTTGCTGATTGCTGTTCGCCCAGAAGCCGCGGCTCAAGTCCAACAAATGCTAAAAGAAGCAAAATGTTACGATCAACCGATCGGGCACATGCAAGCGCAAAGCCAGAATCAACCATTAATCAACATCAGCAGCCAATAATGGCGACCACACTGCCCACAGAAACCGATTTTAAGCGCATTTTCATTGAGCAAATTCCCCTGCTGGATGTTCGAGCGCCCATAGAATTTGAAGCCGGTGCATTTCCCAACAGCGTAAATATTGCGTTGCTGAACAATGAAGAGCGACATTTAGTTGGTATTCGGTACAAACAACACGGGCAAGAGGCAGCCATCGCGCTTGGCTATGCCTTGGTTGATGAAACCAAAAAGCAAGATCGGCTGGCCAAATGGGCACAATTTTTTAAAACTCATCCGCACGGCATGCTTTATTGCTTTCGTGGCGGGCTTAGATCGCGCCTAAGCCAAGCCATGCTCGCCAATGAGGCCGGTATCACCGTGCCAAGGCTTGCAGGCGGTTACAAGGCAATGCGGCGGTTTTTAATCAACACCCTTGAATACGAATCACGCCGCGCAAATTTCATCATGATTGGTGGGCGCACCGGCAGTGGAAAAACGGAATTTATTCAAACCTGCCCCCGAATACTCGATCTTGAGGGGATTGCCAATCACAAAGGATCAGCGTTTGGACAAGAAATGGATCCCCAACCGAATCAAATTGATATAGATCATAAGCTTTCAATTCAATTACTTCGTCTCAACACCATCGATAAACACCGCGCTATTTTGCTTGAAGATGAAGGCGCTAAAATAGGCGCGCGCAGGTTGCCGCACAGTTTGTGGGAACCCATGCAAACGGCGCCACTTATTATTCTAAAAGCGCCCATAGAACAGCGAATGACCCGCGTATTCAACGAATATATCGTGCTTAAACGGCAGAAATTAATGCATCGATTGGCCAATGAAGAAGCCGTTTTTAAGCAACAGCACGATGAACTTATTCAAAGCTTAAGCCAAATTCAACGCAGGCTCGGGGATGAACGATACCGACGCTATCGAACCTTAGCCTCAGAAGGGTTAAATGAATATTTCAATCAAAACAGCACTGATAAACTCAACGTACTGATTTCAAAGATTTTAATTGAATACTACGACCCCATGTATGACTATCAAATTAGTAAAAAAACCGCGCGTATTCAATTTAGTGGGGAAGCGGAGGCGGTTCGATCGTGGCTGGCACAATCATCGGTATAACACGGGTTAATCCTGTTGAGGAAAAAAATTCAAAAAGTTATTCACAAAATAAAAAAGGTTATCCACAGCTAAAAATGAACAGGGCGCACAGGTTGAAATTCAAACAACATCATGAAATTTAAATATTAAAAGCACTTTTAGGTAAATTCAGGCTTAACTAACTATCATCAATATCAACAGAACTAAAACACTTATCTATGAATAAGAATCCACCCAGCGATCGAGATCAACTCTTTAACACCACAGAAAAACCAACGGCTTTTTGTTTCAATGAAGCAGTCGCAGCGGTATTTCCCGACATGATTTCAAGATCAGTGCCTGGCTATACATTTTGTTTAGAAATGATTCAAGACACCGCGCAATATTTAGTACAACCCAACTCAAATATTTATGATTTGGGTTGTTCGCTTGGTACCATCACCTTAGCCATACGTGCAGGTGTGCTTGCCGCAAAAACACACGATGTAAAAATGTATGCTATTGATTCATCTCCTGCCATGCTAGATCGTGCACGATCCCATATAGCGGCATTTCAACCAAAAATCCCCATTTGTTTTTTATGTGAAGATGTGAATGAAACTAAAATTGAAAAAGCATCACTCGTCGTTTTAGCCTATACCTTACAATTTGTTTTGCCTGAACACAGAGATCACCTAATAAATAAAATATACCAAGGGCTTAATGAAGGCGGCGGATTAATTATTATCGAAAAAATACATGATAAAAACAACACCATGCAAAATATAATAACTGAGCTTCATCATGAGTTTAAACGTCGCAATGGCTATTCTGAATTAGAAATTTCACAAAAAAGACAAGCGCTTGAAAATGTTCTTATTACAGAGACAGAGGATGATCATGTTCAACGCTTTAGCAAAGCGGGATTTAAAAATATATCGATAATTGTGAAAAATTATTCTTTTACCGCATGGTTAGTTATTAAATAATGAAAATTAAACAAAAAATTGATGCCTTTTTAAATTACACAGAAAAAGACATAAATTTAGTATCCTATATTAAAAGCAATATTGTTTTTTTTGAAAAAATAAAACATGGAAACTGGCCTGAATTAATTGATATATTAAATAAATTACCAGAAATACCGGAAAATATAGAGATCGAATTAAACCAATCGGTTATCTGCGTTAAGAGTAATTTAATTTTAGAAAACAACCCATTAAATATTTTGCTTAAAAAATTATCGCCATGGCGAAAAGGCCCCTTTTCACTGTATGGTGTTTTTATAGATACCGAGTGGCAATCCGATCATAAGTGGGCCAGGTTAGCACCCCATATCACACCTCTAATCGATCGACGCGTGCTCGATGTGGGCACGGGTAGTGGCTATCATCTTTGGCGCATGCTTGGCGCAGGCGCCCGTTGCGCGGTAGGTATTGAGCCTACGGTTAACTTTATTGCGCAATTTTATGCGGTAGCGCACCTGTTAGGAGAATCACGCGCGCTCATTATTCCCACCACCTTAGAGCAGAGTGAGCGTAAACCCATTTTTGATACTGTGTTTTCTATGGGTGTTTTGTATCATCGCCGCAGTCCGATTCTTCATCTGCAAGAATTAAGTGAATGCTTACGCTCAGGTGGCGAATTAGTGCTTGAAACTTTAATCGTGGATAGTCAAGATCAAAATGTATTAATGCCAGAAGATCGCTATGCGGCCATGCGTAATGTATGGTTTATTCCAAGTATCCCTTTATTAAGGGTTTGGCTTATACGCTCAGGTTACATTAACATCCGCGTGGTGAATTTAGAATACACGTCACCCGATGAGCAAAGAGCAACAGAATGGACCGATTTTAAGCCCTCTTTAGTTGATTTTTTAGATGCTGAACATCCTAATAAAACAATCGAGGGTTATCCCGCCCCGTTGCGCGCTATTATTATAGCCAATAAAAAATAACACTATTTTTTACCAGAAAACCGTAGCGAGCACGCGACAATCAGACAGCGCATTAGGACTTTCGAGGTGCCTTATTAAGGTGTGCTGAATAATCGATCTAGATTGCGATACCCAATGGCCTCGCTTAATGCGGCCGTATCAATATCAACTTTTTGTTCTAAATCGGCGATTGTTCGCGCCACTTTGAGAATACGACTGCGCGCTCGCCCTGAGAGTTTAAGCTTTTCAATCGCCATATTTAAAAATAACTGATCATTCGAATTTAGGATGGCAACATCATTTAATTTTCTGGG
The DNA here is from genome assembly GCA_022730245.1 of Halothiobacillus neapolitanus. Taxonomy (GTDB): domain Bacteria; phylum Pseudomonadota; class Gammaproteobacteria; order Halothiobacillales; family Halothiobacillaceae; genus Halothiobacillus; species Halothiobacillus neapolitanus_A. The sequence continues at coordinate 4,505 of DZCK01000003.1, read as the reverse complement.
CGACAAATGCGCATTAGCCACACCCTGGCGTTTAATCATAATTAATCGCGCAGCGGTTACCCGTTGGCGGATGATATCGGATGATTCCTCATGGGTATTATCGGATAACGCAGCGGCCGGCACACGCGGAATATCTAAGTGCATGTCGATTCGATCGAGCAATGGACCAGATAATTTAGCGCGATATCTTTGTGCGGCGATTGAATTAATTTCAACCCCTTGGGGTGAGGGGTTCATTGCCGCTATTAATTGAAACCGAGCCGGAAACTCAGCTTGTTGTGCGGCCCGCGAAATTGTAATTTTGCCGTTCTCTAGCGGTTCGCGCAAAGCCTCTAGAACTTTGCGATCAAATTCGGGTAATTCATCAAGAAATAAAATACCGCCATGGGCGAGCGAAATTTCGCCGGGTTTTGGGTTTGAGCCACCGCCAATAATAGCCACCGCCGAGGCAGAATGATGCGGATTACGAAACGTGCGAATGCCAAAGTTAGCGGGTTTAAAGCCTGCGTGCGAGGCGGAAGCAATTTTTGCCGATTCAATCGATTCGGTTTCCGTCATGGGAGGAAGTATGCCGGGCAAGCGTTGCGCCAACATGCTTTTACCGGCGCCCGGTGGGCCTATGAGCAGTAAATTATGCGCACCCGCAGCCGCAATACTTAATGCGCGTTTGGCACGTGATTGGCCTCGAACTTCATCAAAATCGCCTTCTTGCGCGAAATTAACGGGTGGCATGGTTCGCGGAACAACCTCATCAAGCCGTGATTGGCTTGCTAAATGTGCGACTAATGCGCCGAGGTTTGGGGCTTTAAATGCCCGTATTTTTTGAATAACCGCAATTTCATCAGCGCTTTGTGTAGGCACAATAATCGTGCGGCCTGCATCTCGGGCGGCAATGGCTGCCGATAAAGTGCCCGCTACCGATCGCAGGCTGCCATCAAGCGATAATTCACCCAAAAACTCATAATCACGAAGCCGATTTAATACAGCTTCCGTATTTAAACCGGGTATTTGTTCGGTTACGGCCAAAATAACCACCGCAATAGCTAAATCAAAACGAGCACCTTCTTTGGGCAAATCGGCGGGGGCTAAATTAATGGTGAGTCGGCGCGGCGGAAACTCAAAGCCCGAGGACAAAATAGCGGCACGTACCCGATCTCGGCTTTCTCGCACGGCTGTTTCGGGTAAACCCACAATGGTAATGGCCGGTAAACCGCTGGCTACATGGGCTTCAACCGTAATGAGGGGGGCATCGATACCCACTTGGGCGCGGCTAAATACTTTTGCGATGGCCATGAAAATCCTTAATTTGATAGCCCTTAAGGTGAGCGTAATTTTTTGGCGATTAGGGTGCTGGTTTTGCGGATTCAAGCGCGGCGACGCGCTGCTCGAGCGCTTCTAACTTTGCGCGCGTGCGTGCTAGCACCTGGGTTTGAATATCAAATTCATCGCGGGTTACTAATTCCATTTTTTGAAACGCATTCATCACCGCTTGGCGAATGGTTTTATCCATTTCGTTTTTAGTTTGTTTCAGGCTTTCGGGTAAGGCTTGTTCGATACGTTGCGATAATTCTTCAATGGTGTGGGCGAGCGACATAATTTTTAACCTCTTGAATAAAAACGAGTGAGTTACGCAATGGATTCTTGGGGATTCGGTGCATTCTTGCAAGGCGTAGTTTAAGCACCAAAATAGTGCTAATGGGGCAACAGTTGCGCACCAATAATAAGCAAAGCTTCGTTTTCAAATCCTCCTCGTAAAGTATAAATGTTATTAATCAGATGGTTATATGTTTGGCACACTTCCTGATATGACTCGGATGCAACTCGCATAATCTGATTTTTATGAGGAATAGTTTCATGAACAAATTCAAAATGTCCCTAATTGCTTCGTCTGTTGTCGCTGCGGTAACGGGTTTTGCAATGCCCGCCGTGTATGCAGACGATGCGGCGCCTGCCGTTAGTGTTACAGGCAGTGCGGCTGTGGTGAGTGATTATCGCTTCCGGGGGATTTCACAAACCTACAAAAAACCCGCAGTCCAAGTCGGTATTAATTTAGGCTTACCGGCGGGCTTTTATGCCGGCTTTTGGGGCTCTAACGTATCAACGAACGTATACAACAGCCCAGATAACGGCATGAGCATGGAAACCGACTGGTTTGGTGGTTATGTATACAAAGTTAACCCTGATTTATCGTTTGATGTCGGCGGACTGTATTACTACTATCCCGGCTCATCTATTGGTACTTCTGGCGTTAAATACAACACCTTTGAACTACATGTCGCCGCAACCTACAAGTGGTTAACGGCTAAATACAACGTAACGACCAATAACTTCTTCGGCGCTGCCGACAGCAAAGGCTCAACCTACTTGCAATTGGATGCCGCCTATCCGCTCACCGATACCGTGACGTTGAATGCGCATGCCGGCCACCAGTGGGTTAAAGGCACAGGCAACGACATCTACAACTATACCGATTGGTTACTCGGCGCCACCTACACCTTGCCTGCCGGCACCTTTGCACCGGGCTGGGCGGTGAGTTTGGCTTATGTGGATACCAATGCGAAGGAATCGGCCTATACCTACACCGGTGGCACAGGGAGCAAGTTCTTGGGCGGCCCAACGGCGGTGTTGTCTTTGAGCAAAAGCTTCTAATTACAGCGTTCCGAAAAGGGGATTTTTATGAAACTGGTGACGGCAATTATTAAACCGTTCAAGCTCGATGATGTGCGCGAAGCGCTTTCCATCATCGGCGTGAAGGGCATCACGATGACCGAAGTAAAAGGCTTTGGTCGTCAAAAGGGGCATACCGAGCTGTATCGCGGCGCGGAATATGTGGTCGATTTTTTACCCAAAGTGAAGCTGGAAATGGTGGTAGATGATGCCACCGTTGATTCGGTGATTGATGCGATTACCAAGGCAGCCAGCACCGGCAAGATTGGCGATGGCAAGATTTTTGTTTCCACCATCGAAGAAGCCATTCGCATTCGAACCGGTGAAACCGGCCCAGAAGCGCTTTAAGGAGCAAATAACATGAGTATGAATCGAAAAATGCCCAGTGTTTATCTGGGGCTAATGGCGATACTGGGCATGGTGTTTTCAGCGGCGGCCAATGCCGATGCACCGGCACCCGTGTTGAACTCCGGCGATACCGCGTGGATGCTCACCTCTACCGCGCTGGTATTGTTAATGACCATCCCCGGCGTTGCCTTGTTTTACGGCGGCATGGTGCGGCGTAAAAACCTGCTGTCTGTTGCGGCGGCCACCTTTGCCACCACGGCGTTAATCAGCATTGTGTGGGCTGTTGTCGGTTACTCGCTCGCCTTTAAAGGCACAGGCCCTTATATCGGTGATTTTTCTGCCGTGTTTTTAAATGGCATGGGATTCACGAGCTTAACCGGCACCATTCCTGAATCGGTGTTTATGACCTTTCAGATGACCTTTGCCATCATCACCCCCGCGCTCATTATCGGGGCGATTGTTGAACGGATGAAGTTCTCCGCCTTACTCATCTTCATGGCGGCTTGGTCCATCCTCGTATATTCACCCATCGCGCACATGGTGTGGGGCGGCGGCTGGCTAATGGGCGATGGCGTGCAAGATTTCGCCGGCGGCACCGTAGTTCACATCAATGCCGGTGTAGCGGGTTTAGTTGCGGCACTTATGCTGGGCAAACGCAAAGGCTATGGCACCGAGCCCATGCCACCCGTTAACCTTGTGTACACCATGGCTGGCGCTGCCCTGCTGTGGGTTGGCTGGTTTGGCTTTAACGCGGGCTCTGCTGCCGCCGCGAACAGTACGGCGGGCATGGCGATGGCTGTTACCCAAATTGCAACAGCAGTCGCGGCCATGTCTTGGATGCTGATTGAATGGATTATGCGCGGCAAACCGACCCTGCTGGGCATGGCCTCGGGCGCAGTAGCTGGTTTGGTTGCCATTACCCCTGCCTCAGGGTTTGTTGGGCCCATCGGCGCCTTTGCCATCGGTATTGCGGCAGGCATCATCCCCTTCCTTGCTTCGATTTACCTCAAGCGGATGCTGGGCTATGACGACTCTCTGGACGCCTTTGGTGTGCATGCGGTCGGTGGTATTGTCGGCGCGCTGATGACGGGGATCTTCTCTGCGGTTGCCTTCGGCGGTGTGGGTGTATCTGCCAACGCCAACGGCAGCATTTTGGCCCAGTTCCTCATTCAAGCTAAAGGTGTGGGCTTCACCATCATTTATGATGCCGTGGTTACCTTCGCCATCCTGATGGTGTTAAAAATGACCATCGGCCTGCGCGTCACAGAAGAAGAAGAAGCCGAAGGCTTGGATATTAACCAACACGGTGAACGCGTTTAATATCAAATAGTTCAAATGAATTTGAATCAAAACCCGCCGATTGGCGGGTTTTTTTATGGCGTACTTTGCGGGGGCTCTTCAGAGACGAATCATTGCCTCTTTGTACACGATACACCGCGCTGTAGCCGGGTTTTTGCTGTAGCACTAACGATTCGCGGCTTAAGCCTGTG
>DZCK01000147.1 GCA_022730245.1 Halothiobacillus neapolitanus | reverse complement strand
GGCCTCGGCACTGGCGACAAAGACGCCGATGAAGTGCCGGTGCCACCGCAACCCTCGGTGCCACAACCCGCACCGCAACCGGTTCCCCCGAAGCCGGTCACGCCACCGCCGGTTCCGCCCAAACCCGTGGAACATAAAGTGATTGAACACAAGCCCATAAAACCCCCACCGGAAAAACACCGCGTGGTACACGAGCGCCCTGTGGTGACCCACGCTGCGCTGCCAGCGCCCACACCACCCGCACCGCCACCACCCCAACCGCCACCGGTAGCCAGCCCACCACCCGCGCCCGTTTCGGCTGCGGTGACTGCTTCGTTCGAATCTGAGGTGCGTGGCGCGGTGCAGGCTGCCCTTCACTTCCCGCCTGTGGCGCGAATGATGCATTTGTCAGGGCGAACCAAAGTGGGCTTCACCTATCGCGACGGGCAAACCAGCAATATTCACCTGGTGACCTCCAGCGGGTCGGACATTTTGGATCGTGCCGCGATTGAAGCCGTTCATGCGGCGCATTACCCCGCCCCCGAGACATCGGAACAACACCGCGATTTGTCGTTTGCCATCTGGGTTGTCTTTACCCAAAACAGTGACGATTAACTTTTTACCCTAGAAATTTTGTGTAGGAATTTTGTGATGAACTTTTTGAAAAAAACCACTCTGGCACTGTCATTAACCATCGCTTGCGCTGCGCCCACCTGGGCGGCGGCACCGACAATTAATCATGTGGTATTGATTAGTGTGGATGGGATGCATCCGGTGGATTTAGCGCGCTTTGTTAAAACCCATCCGCAGTCGGCCTTCGCTCAACTGACACACGAGGGCGTGACTTATCGCCAGGCATTCACGCCCGCACCGGCCGATTCGTTTCCCGGGTTGATGGCCTTAGTGACCGGCGGCACACCGGGTCAGACCGGTATTTTTTACGATGTGACCTATGACCGAGCGCTGTCGCCAGCGGGTAGCGATTGCCTGACAACGGGCGCGGTGGTGCCATTTGATGAAAAAGTCGACATGCCGGGCAAAGACAACGGCGATCCGGTGATCGATCCGGCCAAATTACCCCGCGATCCGCGCACCGGCTGCTCGCCGGTTTATCCGCATCAGTATTTAAAGGTCAATACTATTTTCAATGTAATTCGGGATGCGGGCGGTTATACCGCCTGGGCTGATAAACATCCGGTGTATGAAATCGTCAATGGCCATGACGGGCATGGCGTGAACGATCTGTATACGCCGGAAATTGGCGAGGATGCCGAAGGTAACCTGACTCAGGGAATGGACAAAATCACCGCATCGATTGCCCGAACCGAACACTACGATGCGCAAAAAATGGCCGCAGTAATCAATGAAATCAATGGCCTGAGCCATGATGGCAAGCGCGCAGCTCCCGTTCCGACCCTCACCGGCTTGAACCTGCAAGCGGTGAATGTCGGGCAGAAAAAAGCCGGGTATTTAACCACTACAGGCAAACCCACGCCGGGGTTAGACGGTGCAATGGAGCACTGCTCGATGCAAGTCGGGCTGCTGATGGATGCGTTGGCCAAGCAACACCTGAGGCAAAGCACCTTGATCGTCTTGGTTGCCAAACACGGCAATGGCCCCATCAACCCCGCCGGCCCCCGCCGTATTGAACGCACCGTGTTGGAGCAAGTCATCAATCAAGCAGCGCCGCATGCCATCGCCCAACTCACCGTTGACCGAGGCGCACTGCTGTGGTTGCATCACCGTAAAAATCTTGATGCCATCGTGCATGCCTTGAATCAACATAAGGCCGAACTGGGCATCGCCAAACTTTGGTATGGCGAGGCGTTGGCGCAGCACTTTGGTGTTGCCCCTTCGGATCATCGATTGCCCGATTTAATGATTCAAACGCAAGCGCGGGTGATTTATGTCAAGCCCGGCGATCACAAGCTGGCAGAGCATGGTGGCTGGCGTGATGCGGATCGCCATGTGGCGCTGCTGGTTGCCAATCCCGAGTTGCCACACCACGGCATTACGGTTAACGCAAAAACCACCACCACCCAAGTCGCGCCGACGATTTTGACCGCGCTGGGGATTAACCCGCAGGCGTTGGAAGCCGTCGCCCAGCGCCCGGTTCCTGTTTTGCCTGATCTGGGTTTGAAGTGATCGGTTCTGCTCGTCAGCTCATCAAATCATCGAATGGAGTGTGTCAATATGTTGATTAAGAAGTTTACTGCCAAAATCTCATCCCTAGCGCTGGTTGTGGGGGCGTTGGGTGCATGCGCGTCATCGCCGGCGTTCAGTCAAACACAGCCAGATCGCCCTGCCTTGCCGCTTCGTGTGCTTAACGAAGCGCCCCTTTCTGGTGGAGCCACCCGCTGGGATTACGCCAGCTTGGACATCAAACACCATCACCTGTTTCTCGCGCATTTGGGCGATGATGCCGTGGTGGTATTCGATACGCTAAAAAATAAGGTCATCGCGACGATTCCCGGGGTCGAGCAGGCGCATGGCGTGCTGTATATCCCCGAGCTTGATCGCGTATACGCCTCGGCGACCGGCACCGATCAGGTCGTTGCGATTGATGCCAAAACCTTCAAGGTAATCGCGCACATTCCCGTTGGGCACCATCCCGATGGCATCGCCTATGCGCCGAACGCGCACCGCTTGTTCATCTCCGACGAACTGGGTGGCTCGGATACCGTGATCGACACCAGCACCAATCAACGCATCGACACCATCCCCTTGGGCGGCGAGGTCGGCAACACACAATATGATCCGGTAACACAACACATCTTTGCCAATGTGCAGACGCTCGGCCAACTGGTCGAAATTGATCCAAAAACCGATCGCGTCATCCGACGCATTCCCTTGCCGGGGGCGGCGCGTAATCATGGTTTATTAATCGACGCCCCCGCACGGTTGGCTTTTATCGCCTGCGAGGACAACAATAAGTTGCTGGTGCTGGATATCACCAGTCGAACCGTGCTGGCGTCATTTGATGTCGCGAAACACCCGGATGTGCTGGCGTACGATGCGTCATTAGGTTGGCTGTATGTGGCCGGGGAATCCGGTCAGGTTTCGATTTATCACGTGCGCGGCCAACAGGTGACGCCCTTAGCCACGGCTTGGCTGGGGCCGAATGCGCATGTGGTGGCCGTGGATCCGCAAACACATAAAGCCTATTTCCCGTTGAAGCCCGAGTCAGGTTCGCCCACCTTGCTCACCACAATGCCCGTCGTTAGCGCCTCTGATCTCCACTAAAATCGCGCGCAATTCGCACAACAAAAAGCCCCATTCATTGCCACAGGAATGGGGCTGATTTGCTTAATGCGGTACGACGCGATCAGTCGTCTTGCGTTTGAGGTAGCCTGAAAGCCGTAGACACGCCTGATGGGTATAGTGGGCTAAAAGGAGGCAGTCATGAGTCAGAGAAAAACGCAGACACACGCCCGAATATCGTTCAGATGCGATCATGAATCGCCCTCAAGACCAGCCCGTAAACGCGCCCTAGCAGCCTGTCGGGCTTTCCCAAAGGTAGCGTAAAATAGTGCCCACACCTTTACAGCGAGATTGAGATG
>DZCK01000028.1 GCA_022730245.1 Halothiobacillus neapolitanus | reverse complement strand
CGGCAGGGTCCAGCGCAGCCAGATGATGACAAAGACCAGCACCATGGCCTTGGTTTTGCCGCCCTTGATTTGGGCGGCGCAACGCTATAACCCCCGCATTGCATTAACGCTGTTTGCCTCGCTCTATGTGTTTGCGATGGGCGGGACGATTCTGGGGCGCGGCCCCTTCGGCGGGTTCGAGTTAGGCTCGGCATTAACCGCTTTACAGTTAATGGGCGCCTCGATAGGTTCTGCGATATTAATTGCCTCGGTGTTAGATTTTCAGCGCAGAAAAGTCACCACCCATTTGCGTGAAGTAAACGAAACCTTGGCGGATCGTGTGGCAGAACGCACCTTAGCACTCAGTCAAAGCGAGAGCCGAATGCGCCACATGCTTGAGATGACGCCCATGCCGATGTTGGTTACCGAGCTTGCCACCAGCCAGATTTTATTTGTTAATGATGAATGCTTAAGCTTATATGGCATGACCCGAGCACAAGCCAAAGTGATGGTGCCCAAAGATTTATGGGCCGATCCTCATGATCGCACCCAGATTATTCAAAGGCTCAAAGCGGGTGAGGCTATTCGAAATCACGAGGCTGCATTTAAAGGATCTAACGGTGACATCATCTGGTTTTCAATGGCGGTGGTATTAACACAGCTCGATAATAAAGAAGCGCTGTTGTTCGCATTTAAAGATATTAGTTTGCATAAAGTTCGGGAAGCTAATTTAATCACCCAAGCCACGACCGATGAGCTCACGGGCTTGCATAATCGCCGTCAAGTGTTGGAGTTATATCATCGGTTGGTTGAACAGCCTTGCACCAGCCCTGAAGAAATAACCGTGTGTATTTTTGATCTGGATCATTTTAAAAAAATTAATGATTCTTATGGCCATTCATGCGGCGATCAGGTATTGCGCTCGGTGGCCGATATTGCACAGCAAAGCCTGCGTGCACACGATATTCTCGGGCGTTGGGGTGGCGAAGAATTTATTTTAATTTTGCCTGGTACCCCGTGGCGTGGCGCAAATTTTCTGATTGAACGCTTAAGGCAAAAAATAGCGGAGATGACGGTTCTATGCCATAGCGGCAATTTCGTATCGATTAGCGCTAGTTTTGGCATTGCAGGCGGCGTGCTAGATCGCGCCAGCTACCGTACCGATTTATTCGATATTTGGTTAAATCAGGCTGATGCCGCGCTCTATGGCGCCAAAAACAAAGGCCGGAATCGAATTGAAATGTGCTCACCACCACCTTTGTAAGCCCTGTGTGTTTTTAGATGATAGCCTTTTTCGTTTTTTTATTAAAAAACTATTTATTTTAAAAGTTATTTTGGATTATATATGCCTCAGTCGATCCCGTTGCGGTTTTTAATTTTAGCCTTGGCTGTTTTTATCGGATTTTATGGTTATATTGGCTCAATGCCGTTGTTTGATTTAGACGAGGGCGCATTTACCACCGCCACACGAGAAATGTTTTTAAGGCATGATTTTATTACACCCTACTTAAATTCGGTGCCTCGGTTTGATAAACCCATCTTGATTTATTGGTTGCAAGCAGCTTCGGCCAGCGTGTTTGGCTTTAATGAATTTGCATTTCGATTGCCTTCCGCTCTGGCTTCTACGGCTTGGGTCTGGGTAATTTATCGGTTTGTCGCTCAAGTGGTCGATTCAGAAAAAGCTTTCTATGCCGCATTAATTGCCGCCACAAGCTTAATGCCAACGATTGTGGGCAAGGCGGCCATTGCCGATGCCGTTTTAATGCTATTTATCACTTGGGCTATGTTTGCCATTTTTCGGCATTGGCAAACAGGGCGCGCTGCGTACATTCGCTGGGCCTATGTGGCGATGGCGCTCGGTTTTCTCACCAAAGGGCCGGTTGCGGTGGTGATTCCTGCGGTGGTGAGTGTGTTGTTTTACCTCTCGACGGGGCGGTGGGGGGCTTGGTGGCGTGCCGTATTAGATTGGCGCGGCCTCCTTGTTTTTCTCATTATCGCCTTGCCGTGGTATGTGGTGGAGTATCTGCGTGAAGGGCAGGCTTTTATTGATGGATTTTTTATTAAAAATAATGTGGGGCGATTTAATGCCCCGATGGAAGGGCATTCCGGTGGATTTTGGTTTTATCCCGTTGTCACACTATTTGCTTTATTGCCTTTTACGGGTTTGGTGTTGGTGGCGATAAGAAATATGATTTCTGATCTTCGCCCGGTGCGCGGCTCAGTGCTTTCTGATGAGGCCGCATTAAAGCGATTTGCTTGGATTTGGTTTTTATTTGTATTAATTATTTTTTCGTTTTCAGGCACAAAATTACCACATTATCTTAATTATGGTTTGGTTGGTTTGATTGTTATTATTGCAATCGAATTCCCAACGATAACCAACCGTTTTTTGCATTTGGTGCCCATTGCTTTGTTTTTTATGGTGCTTTTGCTTTTGCCAGCGGTGCTTAATCTCACCGTGCATCAAATAAACCCCCCTTATGTGCAAGCCATGCTGGCAGATCGCAATGCCTATTTTGGTTGGGATTGGTATGCCCCGTTAGTGGTTTTTTTAGGGCTATTACTTTTTGCGGCCTTTAAGCGCCGTTACGCGCTGGTTTTAATCATGGTGCCGTTGGCGATTTCATTTTCATTTATGGTGAATGCCCGTTTATTGCCGATTGTGGCGCAGCTTCAGCAGGGGCCCATTAAAACCGCAGGGCTGATTGCGCGGGATTTGCCTGGGTCCGCCCTGATGCTTGGCATGAATACCCCAAGCTTTGGTGTGTATGCCGGAAAAATTCTAAAAAAAGGCAAGCCCGAACCGGGCGATTTAGTTTTAACGCGTGCCCATGATGCGGCTTCGTTAAATGCACAGATTCTCTTTGAGCAGGGCGGTGTGGTGCTGTTAAGAATGCGTTAAACTTTATTTACGGTAACTTTTAACTCAGAGCATGCGCTCTGATTCTCATATGTTTTGATAAGCCTTCAAACAGGAGATTGATATGTCAGATATTTTAAAAAATCGCCGTCATTTTATAACCGCTCTAGCCGGTGCCGGCAGCTTGGCGTTAGGGGTTAAATCGGCGCAGGCAGCCGATGAGTTGGGTTTTCCGGGTGATAAGCCTAAACACCATTTGGTTTTTCAATTTAATCATGATGATACCGAATATCAGACACATATTTTGAACTCGATGAGCGCGTTGCTCATCGAGTTTGGCGGCAATATTCAGTTGGCGGTGGTCGCCTTTTCAAAAGGCATTCATGTCTTGGCAAAAAACCCCAAGCGGCCAGTAGATAAAACGATTTACGAGCGAGTTAAAGGCTTTGCCGATAATTATGGCGTTGAGTTTGTGGCTTGCGGCAATACCATGCATACCGTGGGGTATACCGATGCGGATATGCGCTCATTCGCCAAAATCCGGCAAGTGGGCGCAGCGGCTTTAATGGAGTATCAAGAGCAAGGTTATTCGTATATTGCGTGGTAATTATATATTTTATAAGGTTTTTTCATGAATGAATGGGTAATTCGCCAGCCCGATGACTGGCATGTGCATTTACGCGATGGCGCGATGATGGCGGCCGTGGTGGCTTTTACGGCGCGCCAATGTGGCCGGGCGATTGTGATGCCGAACTTGGTGCCGCCCGTGACGACCGTGGCGCAGGCGGCTTCATACCGTGAGCGCATTATGCAGGCGTTGCCCGAAGCCGCCCGCTTTGAGCCGCTGATGACGTTATATTTAACCGAGCAAACCACGGTGGCAGAGCTCGCGGCGGCTGCGCAAAGCCCGTTTATTTATGCCGTAAAGCTGTATCCGGCAGGCGCCACAACAAACTCGGATCGGGGGGTGCGGGATCCTTTATCGATTGATCCGTTGCTGGCCGAGCTTGAGCGCTCGGGTTTGCCCTTGCTCGTGCATGGCGAAGTGGTGGATGCCTCGGTGGATATTTTTGATCGGGAAGCGCAATTTATAGAACGGGTGTTAAACCCCATAATGCAGCGCTTTCCACGGCTTAAATTGGTGATGGAGCACATCACCACGCAAAACGCGGTTGAGTTTGTTTTGAGCCAGCAAGATAACGTGGGTGCCACCATCACCGCGCACCATCTTTTGTATAACCGCAATGCTTTACTGGTCGGTGGCGTGCATCCGCATTATTACTGCTTACCGGTGCTCAAGCGAGAATCGCACCGCCAAGCTTTGCTCGCGGCGGCTACCTCGGGGAATCCTAAATTTTTCATGGGCACCGATTCCGCACCGCATACGCAAGCCAATAAAGAATCAGCCTGTGGCTGCGCGGGGGCATTTACGGCTCATGCGGCCTTGGAGTTGTATGCCGAGGCATTCGATCAAGTGGGGCAATTGGCTCAGTTAGAAGCATTTACGAGCCTTAACGGCCCGCGTTTTTATGGTCTGGCTCCGAATGAGGCGCGCATTAAACTTAACCGCGCGGCGCAAGTGGTGCCTGAATTTATCCCCGTGAGTGATTCTGAGCGCTTAATCCCGCTGCGCGCAGGTGAAACGCTTGGCTGGCAAGCGCAGCTGATGTCATGAGCACGCACCGAGGCCCCTTAACCGGTTTGGCGCGGTTATTGGCACCCCCCGAATTAAAGGGGGTGCTTAAACAAAACCCCAGCGATTTTCGGGTCGATGAAGTGTTGGGATTCGAGCCCGATGGCGAAGGCTCCCACGGGCTTTTTCTCATTGAAAAAACGGGTATGACCACGGGGCACTTGGTCGGCACCTTGTCGAAAATTGCCCGCCAATCCGAGCGAGATATTGGTTTTTGCGGTTTGAAAGATAAGCAAGCGGTCACCACCCAATGGTTTAGCCTGCCGTTGCCGCCTAAACACCCACCCCACACGGACCCTGACTGGTTTGCCGCGCTACCCCCTGGTGTGCGCGTGGTTCGCTGGGCGCCGCATCGTAAAAAAATTCGCCGAGGGATTCATCAAGGCAACCGATTCACCCTCGTGATTCATGGGGTGACCGGTGAAGATGCGGGGTTTGAACAGCGGCTGGCGTTTTTAAATCAGCACGGGTTCCCTAACTATTTTGCGGAACAGCGCTTTGGTCATCAGGGTGGGAATTACGATTTACTGCATAAAATTGGTGCGATGCCTGCCGAGCAGAACGCGTCGATTAGTCGGGCGGATCGCAATTGGGGTTTATCGACTTTGCGGGCAGAAATTTTTAATCAATGCTTATCGCAACGGCTTGCCCAACAGTCGGATGTGCGTGCTCAGGTGGGCGATTTGGCGCAATTGGCGGGCAGCCACAGCCGCTTTTTAGTGACCGATGAGGAATTAGCCCGCACCCAAACCCGGCTGGGCGAAGGCGATGTGGCGTTAACCGGCCCCCTGTGGGGCGAAGGGGCAAGCCCCGCCGGTGGCGACATTGGTTTAAATGAAGCGATGAAGGCGCACGAACTAATGGCGCAATTTGGCAACGAGCAGGCGCCAAAATACTGGCCGCAACACTTGGTCGCCTGGCGGGTTGAACACGATCGACGTTTGCTGCGCGCGCCCTTATCGGATCTACAAAAGGTTTGGATTGACGTGGCCGGTGTGCGACAACTTAAGCTCAGTTTTACCTTGGATGCCGGCGCTTATGCCACGGCTTTATTGCGCGAATTAATTGATCTCTCGCCTGATTCGGGCGAGGCTTAATAGGGTGTCGCAATGAATGGTTATAAAATAGCCTCGTTTGCAGTAATGCCGATTTGAACCGGCTACACTGTTGCCATTGCTTTATTCACCCCTGAGAGGTTTTCCCTATGGACGTTCTTGATCGTATCGACCAGTTTGTTAAATCAAATCCTGTGCTTATTTTTATGAAAGGCACGCCACAATTTCCGAGTTGTGGTTTTTCTAGCCGCGCCTCTGAAGCCTTAAAAGCCTGCGGTGTGCCCTTTGGTTATGTGAATGTGTTGTCGGACCCTGAGATTTTTGAAAACCTGCCGCGCTACCGCGATTGGCCCACCTTCCCGCAAATTTATGTGGATGGCGAGTTGATTGGCGGTTGCGACATTACCCTTGAGATGTTGGATCGGGGCGAGCTTCAACCCCTGGTTGAACAGGCTGTGCAAAAGAAAGCCAGCGATACCGACGCGGTATAGGGGTTTGGCGCCTCGCCGCGATGGCGAGGCGCGCAGGATTTTAGGGCGTTTTTTTGGATTCAGCCGCAAGGGTCTGAATTTTTTGAATCATGCCCATAAGCCCGGTGGCGCGATTAGTGGAGAGGTGGGTTTTTAAGCCCATGTCATCTAAAAAATCGGGCGTGGTCGCTAAAATCTCATCGGCGGTTTGCTGGCCATAAACCCGAAATAGCAGGGCGATTAGCCCTTTAACGATTGCCGCATCGCTGGTGCCTTGCAGCATCAAGCGATTATTTTGCCACTCGGCATCAAACCAAACTTGGGATTGGCAGCCATAAAATTTATGGGCATCGTCTTGCTTATCGGCAGGAAAGGCGGGTAATGCTTTCCCCATGTCGATAATGTATTGATAGCGGTCGGTCCAATCATCAAAAAAAGCGAACTCGGATTTAAGTTCTGCAATGGCATCTTGGGGCGTGATATTAGGCATGTACCGGGGTTTCCTTAATGCTAAAACTCTCGCCACAACCGCAGCTATCGACCACATTGGGGTTGTTAAATTGCAGCAGGCGCGATAAGCCATTCACCACATAATCCAAAGTGGCACCTTTGAGCATGCTCAGGCTCTGCTCATCGCAGACAAGACGCACCCCGTACTGTTCAAAGACGAGATCGTCTGCGTCGATTTGGCGGGCAAAATCCATTACATACCCGTAGCCGGTGCAGCCGGATTTTTTCACCCCAACCCGCAGGCCAAGCGCCGTGGGTTCGCTGGCCAATGTGGTTTGAATATGTGCGGCGGCAGCGGCGGTTAAATCAATGTGCTCGGCGCTGGGCAGGGCGGCGGCGCGCTCAAGGGCTGTGTTTAGGGGCGTTAGGCTCATGGCATGTCCTCCGATGGGGTTAGCGCGGCGTGTCGGCCACAAAAATCTGCTCGTTTTCGATTTTGATGTCGAAGCAGGCGATCGGTTCATAGGCGGGGGGCGATAAAGCTTCCCCACTGCGCAGGCAAAACTGGGCATTGTGGTAGGGGCAGGTGATGAGATCACCATCCAGCGCGCCCTCATCCAGTGGGCGATCTTGGTGGCTGCATTGGTTGGCTACGGCCAAGATGATGCCATCGGCATTCACCACTAAAATGTCGGCATCGGGGCCTTCGACCACGCGCCGCTCGCCTATGCCTAATTCGCGCAGCGGGCAAACCGGTAACCATGTGTGCGGCATGTTAAAACATCCCCGTGGCGAGGCGCGCTTCTTCCGACATCATCTCGCGGTGCCAAGGCGGGTCGAACACCAATTCCACGGCGGCTTCTTCCACGGTCGGAATTTCCATGATGCGCTGATGCGCGTCTGAAGCAATCACGCCGCCCATGCCACAGCCAGGCGCGGTGAGTGTCATATCCACATCCACGCGTCGGCCCGAGATGGGTAAAGATTCGACTTTGACTTTATACACCAGGCCGAGCTCGACAATATTGATCGGTATTTCTGGATCAAACACGCCGCGTAATTGCGCCCACACCATCTGTTCAATGTCGGCATCGGTGGCATTTTCGGGGAGCTCTGGCTTCGGGGGCGGCTCTTTGCCGAGTGCATCGGCATCTTTGCCCTCCAAACGCAGCAAATGTCCGCGCGCTTTGATGGTGAAACTGCCACCCAGCGCTTGCATAATTTCAACTGGCGTATCTTTAGATGCCAGCACTTTTTGACCGGATGGCACCATGATGGCGACACAATCGCGAGTTAATCGAACACGTTCTAAGGGTTCCATAAGGCTTCTCGAATTAGGGGCTTAAGAGAGTAGAGCGTGGGCGCGATGCACGGCACGAATGAGCGCGGTTACCTCATCTGTGTTGTTATAAAACGCAAACGAGGCGCGAACCGTGCCGCTGGGCGCGCCGAGTTGCGCCAACACGGGCATGGCGCAATGTTGGCCGGTACGCACGGCAATGCCCATGGCATCGAGCAGGGTGCCAATGTCGTGCGGATGGCAACCGGCAATCACAAAGGATACGACCGGCACTTTGCAGGCGGCGGTACCGATAATGCGCAGCCCCGGGATTTCTTTCAGCCCTGCGGTGGCAGCGGCGAGCAATTGGGCCTCGTAGGCGGTAATGCTTGGCCAATCGAGCCCCGCGTGCCAAGCGAGCGCGGCTTTAAGGCCAATTGCACCTTCAATATTGGGCGTGCCGGCTTCAAACTTGGCCGGGGGCGGGGCATAACGCACCGCATCAAAGCACACGGTTTCGATCATATCGCCGCCGCCTTGGTAAGGGGGCAGTTCATCTAACCAAGGGCGGCGCGCATACAGCGCACCCACGCCAGAAGGACCGAAGGCTTTGTGCCCCGACATGGCGTAAAAATCACAGCCCATCGCTTGAACATCGACCAAGCCATGCGGCAAACCTTGCGCGCCATCAACTAAAACGGGCACGCCGTGGGCATGGGCTTGCGCACAAATTTCCTGCACAGGGTTGATGGTGCCAAGCGCGTTGGATACGTGGTTGACCGCCACTAAACGGGTGCGTGATGTGATAAGTGCGGGCAAGGCGGATAAATCCAGCGCACCCAAATCGGTCACGGGAATCACCTTGAGCACGATGCCAATTCGTTCACGCAGCATGTGCCACGGTACGATATTGGCATGGTGCTCTAGCGCAGAAATAAGAATTTCATCCCCAGCTTTAAGCCGTTGACCGAAGCTCGCGGCAACTAAATTAATGGCTTCGGTCGTGCCGCGCACGAAGACGATTTCTTCAACGGCGGCGGCATTCAGGCTGTGGCGAATCTGCTCGCGTGCGGCCTCATAGTGCTCGGTCGCGCGCGCCGATAAGGCATGAACCCCGCGATGAATATTGGCGTTATCCAACCGATAAAATTGGTTAACCGCGTCAATCACGCAGAGCGGTTTTTGCGTGGTGGCGGCATTATCTAAATAAACCAAGGGCTTGCCATTCACCGTTTGCTGCAAGGCGGGAAACTGCCCGCGAAGGGCTTCCACATCAAAAGTGCTGGCCGTGTTTGGCGTATCCATCATGGGGCATCGCTTAGGTGCGCGCGCATGAGCGCGCTCATTTGCTCGACCAATTCGGGGTAGGGTAGGGCATCGATAATTTCCTGCGCGAAACCAGTAATGAGGAGTTTGCGGGCATTGCTGCGGCTAATGCCCCGGCTTTGCAAATAATATAACGCCTCATCATCCAGCCGCCCGATAGTGGCGCCGTGGCTGCATTTCACATCATCGGCGTAGATTTCTAACTCGGGCTTGGTGTCGATTTCAGCGGTGTTTGATAACAATAAATTGCGGCTATTTTGGTAGGCCTCAATTTTTTGCGCATCTTCGGCTACTAAAATTCGGCCCTTGAAAATGCCGCGCCCGGCATCATCGGCAATGATTTGATATTGCTCGTTGCTGGTGGTGTGGGGCGCGCCGTGGGTGATGCGGGTGTGGGTATCCATCACTTGCTTGCCGCGCGGCATCATAAGCCCCAATAAATCGCAATGGGCGCCAGATTCGCTGATGTTCACATCTATTTCACGCCGCGTGAGTTGCCCGCCCAATTGAATATTAATCGAGCGATAACGGGCATCGCGGGCGAGATGCACAAAACTGCGGTCGGTGAGTAAGCGCGCATCGCCGGCCAGCCCAAGGCTGATTTGGGTGAGCTGACTGTTCGCGCCTTGTTCAATCACGCTAACCGCATTGCGCCAATGGGTAGATTGCAAAGGGGCGTGCGTGGTTTCTAACACCGTGGCCGAGCTATTTGCGCCTACGCGAATCAATACGCGGGTTTGGCTGTGGTTGCTGCGTGTGTTGTTATCTAGCCATTCGAGCACAATCGGCGCCGTAATGACGGTATTGGCCGCAATATCCAGCACAAAACCCTCGGTAGCGCAGGCGGTATTGAGTGCGAGGAGCGCATCATTTCGGCCTTGCGCGCTGGGCTGAAATGCAGCAGCCCGATCAATCTCATGGGCATGGCTTAACGGCGTGAGGGTTAAACCCGCCGGTACGTTTTTCGGCAATGGCTGCAATTGCCCGCCCACCAATCGAATCACCAGCGCGTGGGGCAGGTGGGGGGCATCATCGGCAGGTGCGGCTTGCTCGCCTTTGGCATCGGCGATGGCCAAGCGGGCGATGGGGCGAAGGCTGGTCCAGCGCCATTCTTCATCCCGCGCGGTTGGTAAGCCCCAAGCTAAGAATTGTTCGGATGACATCATTTGCTGATCGCTGGGCGCTATGCGGGTACTTGCCGGTTGGCTTAACGCGCTACGCAGCCAATCGGGCAATACGATGGGTTCAATGGCGCGGGGCATGGGGGCACTCATGATGCGGCCTTGAGAATGTCTTCATAGCCCTCGGCTTCGAGTTGCAAAGCGAGCGATTTATCTCCCGATTTGATGATTTGGCCTTTGTATAAAATATGCACAAAATCGGGCTCAACATAGCTTAATAAGCGTTGATAATGCGTGACTAAGACAATCCCGCGATCGCTGCCGCGCAGCCGATTAATGCCTTCGGATACGATTTTAAGCGCATCGATATCCAGCCCAGAATCAGTTTCATCCAGCAAAGCGAGCTTGGGTTGCAGCAACAGCATCTGCAAAATTTCATTGCGTTTTTTCTCACCGCCCGAGAAACCCGCATTCACGCCCCGGTGCAAAAACGCATCGTCCATTTGCATCGATTTTACGAGTTCACGCACCTGCTTCATGAAGGCGAAGGTATCCAGCTCGCCCAAACCGCGCGCTTTGCGCTGGGCATTGAGTGACTCTTTCAGTAAATAGATGTTTTTTACGCCCGGAATCTCGACCGGATGCTGAAAGCCGAGCAATAAGCCCGCATTGGCGCGGTCTTCGGTTTCCATGTCCAATAAATTCAGGCCATCAAATTCAACCGAACCTTCGGTCACTTCAAACCCATCGCGCCCGCCCAGCACTTGGCACAGCGTGCTTTTGCCCGATCCATTGGGGCCCATAATGGCATGTACTTCACCGGCATTCACGCTGAGATTGATGCCGCGCAAGATGATTTTCTCACCGATATTGGCATGTAGGTTTTTGATTTCTAATAAGCTCATGTTCAATTCTCTTAAAAAATAAGTGCGAGGTGTTGAGGCTTGTTCGCGCAGGTTTAACCCACCGAGCCTTCAAGCGATACGGCGAGCAGGGCTTGCGCTTCAACGGCGAACTCCATCGGCAGCTCGTTGAATACTTCCTTGCAAAAGCCGTTCACAATCATGTTGGTGGCATTTTCTTCGGTGATGCCGCGCGATTTAAGATAAAAAATCTGGTCATCGCTCACCTTGGTGGTGGTCGCTTCGTGTTCAATCTGCGCGCTGGCGTTTTTCGATTCGATATACGGGAAAGTGTGCGCACCGTTGCGATCACCAATTAAAAGCGCATCGCATTGCGTGTAATTGCGGGCATCATCGGCTGTTTTGGCAATATGCACTAAACCGCGATACGCATTTTGCGAACGCCCCGCCGAGATGCTTTTAGACACAATCGTGCTGCGCGTGCGCTTGCCTAAGTGAATCATCTTGGTGCCGGAATCCACCTGTTGATAATTATTACTGACCGCAACGGAATAAAACTCACCCACCGAATCATCACCGCGCAAGATACAGCTCGGGTACTTCCAGGTAATGGCTGAACCGGCTTCCACTTGCGTCCAAGTGATTTTTGAGCGGTTGCCGCGCGCATCACCGCGCTTGGTTACAAAATTATAAATGCCGCCTTTGCCGTGCTCATCGCCGGGGTACCAGTTTTGCACGGTAGAATATTTAATGGTGGCATCATCCAGCGCCACCAATTCCACCACGGCGGCATGGAGTTGGTTTTCATCCCGCTGTGGCGCGGTGCAGCCTTCAAGGTAGCTTACATGCGCGCCTTCTTCGGCCACGATTAACGTGCGCTCGAACTGGCCGGTATTCATGGCATTGATGCGGAAATAGGTGGAAAGCTCCATCGGGCAGCGCACGCCTTTGGGAATAAACACAAACGAGCCATCGGAGAACACAGCTGAGTTCAACGCCGCATAATAGTTATCGCCTGCCGGTACGACGGTGCCGAGGTATTTTTTGATGAGATCGGGATGGCTGTGCACGGCCTCTGAAAATGAGCAGAAAATTACCCCCACCTCGGCGAGTTTTTCACGGAAGGTGGTGGTGACTGAAACACTATCGAACACCGCATCAACCGCCACACCCGCCAGCGCCGCGCGTTCATGCAGCGGGATGCCGAGTTTGGCATACATTTCCAGCAGCTTGGGGTCTACCTCATCCAAGCTCTTGGGGCGATTGGCATCAATTTCCGCTTGCTCGGCGGCGCTTTTCGGTGCGGCATAATACGATAAGGCTTGGTAATCAATCGGCGGGTAATGCACGTGCGCCCAAGCAGGGGGCGTCATCGTCAACCAATGCCGATAGGCTTTTAAGCGCCATTCAAGCAGAAATTCTGGCTCATTTTTTTTGGCAGAAATTAAACGCACCACATCTTCATTCAAGCCGGGTGGGATAATCTCCTGCTCAATATCGGTTACAAATCCGTATTTGTAATCACGGGAAACGAGGGCTTCGATTTCGTGTTGTTCGCTCATATTGCGTGCCTTATGTGTACTGCTGTGCCGTATAAAATGAATGGACTGGCGATCATGGCGCTATTTTGCTGAACCGGATCGCTGCTCTTGGGCGAGTATGACGCGCTCGCCCCCATGAGCAGATTGGCTAAACCAAATGGGAACAGCCAGTGCGGGTTCTGTTTTAACCGGTTGTATTAAACGGGCTAAAGTGATGTCATCGAGCAGTGCGTGTAGGCCTTGATTAATAGCCTGCCAATGCGGACGAACGGCACAATTGGCTTCATAGCTGCAATCGTGGCTGGTATCAAAGCAATCGGTCATCGCAATAGGGCCGTCGATGGCTTCAATAATATCGGCCAAGCTGATGGATTGGGCATTGCGCGCTAAGCGATAACCGCCATTGCGTCCTTGTTGGGAAATCAGCAAACCTTGCGCGGTGAGTGCTTTCAAAAGTTTACCCACCGATGGCAAAGTTAAGCCCGTGCACTCAGCGAGCGCGCGCGCGTTGTATTGCGCGGCTTCATCACGCGCTAACGCCGTTAACAGCACAATAGCGTAATCACTCATCCGGCTGATTTTTAGCATGGCTTCGCTCAATTTTTGGATTGATTAAATTGTACTAGATTAGTCCGATATTTCAAGCGAATGAAAACTGGCGGGTATGCCCACAGAGCTGCCCACAGGGCTGTCCAATAAATTTAGCCAATAAAAAAACCGAGGCGAGAACAGGTTCTGGCTTCGGCTTGGGTTGAATGTACGGGCGCTGGCCCGTTAGATTATTTCAGCAGGCGACGGGTAAACAGGCCTAAGAAGCCGTTGTTCAAATCCGTGGTAAACACGGTGCCGGTAACGGTTTGTTTGCCATCTTTGTAGCTCACCTGATCGACCATACCTTTTTTCTCTTTCGGGTTAACGGCTAGGGCAAAAATGTTGTCTTTGCCGGCAAGCCAAGTGCCGATGGCTTTGTCTTCTGTCGCGGCCATTTCAACCCATTTTTTGCCGAATACGGTCAAATGCAGGAACAGCGCGCCTTTGTAGTTTTCTTTAGCTAAATCGGCCAACAGCATTTTGACTTCTTTGGCATTCGCTTCATCGCTTAATTGACCGCCAAATACTAAAGCAATGGCATCTTTGTTTTTGAATTGCTGGGCGGCGAACGCAGCGGAATCCGGCTTGTTGAACGCGACAACGTCTAAACGACGCTCGGGGTTTTCGGTTTTATCAGCCATGCCATCGACTTTGTTATGGCTAACAAATTCACCGGCCATGGCGCTGGCCAATGCCACGCAAATGGTGCTGTCGTTAACGGCGATGCCTAAGGTTTTGGCCTTAACTACGTTGTTGAGTGCTAAGCCTTCGAGCTGGCCGGCGTAGGCGCGCACAATGAATTGCTCGCCTAAGGTTAAGGGTTTTGGCTCATTGGCTAAAGCGGGCAAGGTGGTGGCAAGCAGAGCGGCAGCGACTAATAAACGTTTCATTGAAATCTCCAATCGAGGTTGAGAAAAAAGACCTACTGAACTTATAGGGTATTTGGTGATTATTCAAATTTTTTATGCTGCATGATAAAAGTATGTATTCGCTTACTAAGTGGCTGATGAATTTATTTGTTATTAAATGTATTGATGGGTGATTGGTATCTCGAATGAGTAAAGGGCGGCTTAAATGTTATGTTATAACAACTAAAACCCCCGTGCTTGGGGCAAATTTCCCTTTTTTGAGATAGAACATGGCTAACGCATTCCCCAAAATCCATCATCCCGCTGATCCGGCTATGCGCACATTAGCTGCCCTAATGTTGCTTGGTGCTTTGGCCTCCGCTGGCGTGCAAATGGCGTGGGCAGATGATTTGGGGGCGGTATCGATCACCGCGCCACCCGAGGTAATCGGCCTGCCGGGTGAGCCCACGCAAGTGCTCGAAGGCCCTGCGTTATTTGAAAAGCAAGATGCGGGTACGCTTGGCGCCCTGCTTGATGGCTTGCCGGGGGTGAGTGCCACTTGGTATGGCCCAAACAGCAACCGGCCGGTGATTCGCGGCTTAGATGCGCATCGCGTGGGGATTTTTACGAACGGGTTGCCCGCGCTCGATGCCTCTGCGGTGAGCTACGATCACAATGCGCCGATTAACCCGCTATCCCTCAATAAGGTTGAAATTTTGCGCGGACCCCAAGCCTTGCTGTATAGCGGGGGTGCGGCGGGCGGCATTATTAAAACCGAGAGCGATGCCATTGCGATGCAGCCGGTGCACGGCGTAACAGGGCGCGTGCAAACCCAAGGCAATACGGGTGCTGGGGAAACTTCTGGCGCGGTATCGGTGGATGCGGGTAATGGCCTTTATGCGTTGCATTTAGATGGATTTTTGCAAAATGCGGGCAATTATCGGGCACCGGGCGGATTTTCGGGGGCGTCGTTAGTGGATGGCAAAATTCAAAACTCGGCCAGCCGCCAGCGCGGTGGCACCTTGGGCTTGAGTTATACCGGTGCGGATACGAGCTTAGGCGTGTCGATTGGCCAAAGCCGGGATATTTATGGCGTGGTGATTGACCCCGTAACCACCATTGATATGCGGTCCACCACGATTAATCTCAAAGCGCAGCAACGCAATAGGCCGGGGTTTGTGCGCCATATCACGCTGGAAGCAAATCACACTAACTACGCGCATCAGGAGCTGGATAACGGCACGCCCGCCACCACGTTTTTGAACAAGGGCAATAGTTTTCGGATTGCGCTGGAAAGCGCCGCGTTGGGGCTGGATTGGACCTATGGCTTGCAATACAGCCAATTTGATTTTTCGGCTCTGGGTGATGAATCGTTTTTGCCGCAAACCCACACCCGAAATTTAGGTGGCTTTGCCGTGGGCAAAGGCGTAAATGGGGCTTGGTCTTATAGTATCGGCGGTCGGGCGGAGCGGGTGCGCGTCGCATCCGATGGGGCGGGCGATTTAGGTGTGGCGCGGTTTGGTGCCCCAAGTGCGCATCAATCAACGCCGTTGAGCGTGTCGTTGAGTGCCGCTTATCAATTTCATCCCGAATGGTCGGTGGTGGGGCAGCTTTCACATAATGAACGCGCACCCGCATTCGATGAGCTGTATGCCAATGGCCCCCACGATGCGACCGGTGCGTATGAGTTGGGCGACCCCAACTTAAAAACCGAGCGCAGCAACACCGTTGAGGCTGGGCTTAAATGGCAGCGTGCGGCGGCAAAATTTTCGGCCACCGCTTATCTGAGTGATTATCAGAACTACATAGGCTTGCTCGGCACAAGCTTATGCCGTGATGGCGCGGGTGATCTTCAGGCTTGCTCAACGCCCGATGCCTTGCCGCAATACAATTACAGCGGCGTGCGGGCACGGTTTTCAGGGCTGGAGCTAAGTGGGCTGTGGCCGGTATTCTCAAGAGATTCGCATGCGGTGGATTTTCGTGTGGTGGCCAACACGGTGCGGGCAGAAAATTTAACGCAAGGCGAACCCTTGCCCCGCATTGCGCCGCTTACCGTTACCCCCGCTTTAATTTGGCGGCATGATTTATGGACAGCGCAATTAGAAGCACCCATGGCCACACGCCAAACGCGAGTGCCTGCCCATGATGCGGCGGGCGCGACCCCGGGTTATGTGCTTGTTAATATGAAACTCACGCGCCAATTCACCCCACCCTTTGGCGGTGGCAATGTGGCAGGGCAATGGTATGTATCGCTCAATAACCTAACGGATCGCACGGCGTATGTCGCCAGCAGTATCGATTCCATGCGTTTGTTGGCACCAAAGCCTGGGCGCTCGCTTGCCGCTGGAGTGCAATTGCTGTTTTAGCTAGCAGCCTGTCGGACTTTAGGAATCGGTGCGAAAATTTAGCTGGGCGAGG
>DZCK01000027.1:12477-16571 GCA_022730245.1 Halothiobacillus neapolitanus | reverse complement strand
CTCGCAGGGAACCGAGCCGAACCGAAGTCGCGTTTTACCCCCTCCCCCTTCATGGGGGAGGGTCGGGGTGGGGGTGTGAATTGCGCACCGGTGCTTAACGTTACCCCCCTCCCCAACCCCTCCCCACAAAGGGGCGGGCTCTTTTACGGCGCGCTGAATACCATCAAATGCCTCCAAAATTGGCGCATGCGGCCAAACGTTATACGCTCGCTTTGTATGCGACGGCGTGCCCGCGCAGCGCTCATCTTACAAACCCGAGTGCGGCGCTTTAATGACGACCGTGCACGTCATGCCCGCAGCGAGATGCACATCGGCGGGCACGTTTTTTAGCGAAATACGCACGGGGATGCGGCTGGCCAAGCGCACCCAGTTAAACACGGGGTTCACATTGGCGGTTAAATCGGCGGCCACGGGGTTATCGCGGTCGGCAATGGCATAGGCGATGCTGGCGACTTCACCGTGGAGCACGGCCTGGCGCCCGAGCAAGGTTACCTCGGCGGCATCGCCCACGCGCACATGCCGCAGGCGGGTTTCTTCAAAATAGCCATACACCCAGAACGAATCGGCATCCACCAGTGCCATTTTCGGCACACCAACGGCGGCGTAATCACCTGGTCGCAACAGCAAATTAGTGACATAGCCATTCACCGGTGCGCGAACGGTGCTGCGCGCCAAATCCAGCTGCGCCAGCGCCAGCTCTGCCTTCGCCCCCTCAAAAGCGGCCCGCGCGGCATCGGCGGCCAGATGGGTATCGTGATTTTTCTCGGCCGATACCACATCAGGCACCAGCTGCGCCCGGCGCTTGGCCTGTTGCTCGCGCTGTTCAAGCTCGGCCCTTGCTGCGGTGAGATGCGCTTGGGCATTGGCCACGGCGAGTCGGTAGCGATCGGGGTCTACCTCGAACAGCACATCGCCTTTATGAACGAATTGATTATCGCGAACCGGCACCGCTACAACGCGCCCGCCCACATCGGCGGTCACCTGAATAATATCGGCGCGCACGCGGCCATCGCGTGTCCAGGGGGAATCCATATAGCGCAGCCATAGCTGGTATCCCAGATAAACCGCGATGCCCACCACCAGCGTTGTCACAATAAATCGGCCGATTGCCTGCCCGTTCATGAATACCACCACAAGCCCAAGCTACTGAATAAAATCACAAAAATGGCGAACTGAAACAGCGCCGGATGCCAAACGTAATCCGCCAGCGCCACATCCTGAAATAATTGCGCCAGCACGATATAAACGATGCTGCTCGCAATCAAAATCAGCAGCAGGGTCGGCACCAGCGCATCAAATAAGGCCAGTTCACGCGGCATGGGGTGTCGCCTCCGTTCGGTTCGAGTGGGCAGGAAAGGTCGCGAGCAGCGGTTGGATCAGCGCAAGGTAAATTTCAACCTGTCGCGTGGCCGACACTTCGCCCGGGCGCGACGCAGGCAGCGCGGCCAATACGCTCATCGGCAGGGCGGTCACCTCGGTTTGCGCCACCGAAAAGGCCGTTTGCACTGCGTGTAAACGCGCGGTATTTTGCCGTTGGTAGAATCGCGCCAACGCCAAAATCGCCGCCTGCACCGAGCGCGCATAGGGCAAACCGGCGGCCGCCACCGGCTCAATTAACGCCCGCAGCGCCAGCACCGAACGCCCTAATTCTTGAATCGTGAGCGCCGTGTGCAGCGCGGCGGCATTGTGCGCGGGCGCAAGGCCGGGCGTGCTGGCAAGTTGCCGCAGCAATTCACGCGTATCGCGCTCAAATTGGGGGCGCAAACCCGCCAGAGGCTGCTGGCAAATCGCAATCAGCTGCCGATCCAACGCGCGAATCATGCGGTAGCGCGAGAGTTGATTGCCCATCGGCATCACCGTTAAAAACGCGATCGCCGCAACACTCACCGCGAGCAACAGGCCAATGCCACTATTGAGCAAACCCGCATAATTAAACACGGTCATATTATCCGGCACCGCCAACGTGCTGAAAAAAAGCCCCAAGCCCACACCCACCACGCCCCATTGGGCGCTTGTCATTAAATAAGCCGCCACGATAAAAAACGGCGATAAACCCAGCGCGAGCTGAACAAAACCGTGCAGATTGGGCAATACCAAAAACTGAAAGATAAACGCCGCCGCAAACGAGAGCGCAATCCCCAGCCACATGTGAAACACCGCTTTGGCCGGATTGGGCGCGGTGGAAAACAACGCGCTCACCACCACGGCAATTGTGAGCGCCAAAACCCCCGTCGGCCATGCTGTGCTAATCCAAAATACCGACATCACCCCCAAAATCAATACCGTGCGCAATCCGGCAATTAGGGGTTGAGAGAAATCGGTGGCATGACGCCCGCGCCGCAACAGAGCCGATTCATCACCGGCCTTGGGCAAGGCTTGGGCGGCCTGTAAGGCGGCGTGGCTGCGCCCATAACGCAAGAACTCGTCCAAAAACTGCATCAGCAGCATCAGCGCCGTATCAAAGGCCAGTTGCTGCGGCGGCGTAAAATCGGTTCGTGCCTGAATTTTGGGCAGGTGTCGATGAATTTCCGCCTGCCATTCTTGCACCCAAGTCGCAAGCTGCGCGCTTTGTTCCGCCGTGGGCGGCGGCGCGCCAAACATCTGCACGCCCATGGCCAGCAGAGGATCCAGCGCCTCGCGCACGGGGTTCATCGGTGCTCTGTTCAAACGCAACATATGCTGGTTCAGCACATACAAGGTGCTCGCCGCCGCAATTAAATCGGCACTCATCTGCTGAATGGTTTGGTTTTGCAGCCGGGTTTTGCGGCTATCAAAAATGCCCGTCGAGCGGTAGCTATCGAGGGTAACGATGTCATTAATCGCCTTGAGATGCAGATTGCCCCATTGCGCACGCGGCACACCGAAACTCAGTACCCGCCCCGTGGCAGCGCTAAAGGCGGCAAATCGTTTTTGAGCGGCGGCCAATAATAATTCCCGCATAGATAACGGAAACACCAACCCGCTAATCACACCGGCCACCAAAATACCCAGCAGCACCTCACTTAATCGCGTTACCGCGATCTCAAAGGCGTGGTTTGGGTCCATCGCCGCAGGCAGGCCGACCAAGCACGCGGTGTAGCCCGCCAAAACAAACGCATACGACTGAAAGTTGCGATACAGGGTAGCGCCCGCTGTTAACACGCCCACCCACAGAGCCAGCCCCACTAAAAACATCACCCGCTCCTGCGCGAAGGCGGCCACCAAAACCAAAGATACCCCGCTGCCAATCACGGTGCCCAACGCCCGATAAAACCCCTTGGCCAGCACCATGCCCGTGCGCGCTTGCATTACGATGAACACGGTCACCACCGCCGTTTTGGGCGATTCCAATTCCAGCCGATAGGCCAGCCACAAGGCAATCAAGGCCGCCAACACGGTTTTGAACACAAATAGCCCGTTCACCGCCTCTGAGGCGAAAAAACGCTGCACCGCCGCACTGTGCGCCCAAAATATCCCCCGCTGGCGAGCAATGTTACTCACCCTAAATGCGCCTGCCCTTCAATCACGCGCCGCAGGAGCGTATTGAGTTGCGCACGCTCCGCTTCATCCAGCAAGGCAAAACTGCCTTGGGTGACCGCCACCATATCGGGCAACACGGTGGTTATCAGTGCCTTGCCGCCCGCGCTCAACCGGACTTGAACTTTACGGCGATCCACCGCATCCACCGCCCGTTCAATGAACCCGCGCTTGAGTAAATCATCACAAATTCGGGTGATATTCGCCGACTTCTCATGGCTGGCCTCCGTAAGCTGCGAAGGGGTGAGCGTGAAGTCGGGCGAGCCATACAAGGTGACCAACACGGTGTAGCCCGCATGATTCACCCCGTGTGCCTTAAGCGCCCGATTCGCATTGTTTGTGAGCCCCTTGGCCACAAAATTAATCAGCCGCGCCAAGGTAACGGTGCTGTGATCGAACCCGGCAAACCGCATTGCGGTGAGCGCCAAGCGCGCATCGGCGGGCGCAAAACTGCCTTTGAGGCGCGGACCATCCGAGGGGGGTCGCGGGGTGTCAGTCATGAAAAGGCTCCTGTACTGAATAAGATACTGACGCAAAAACCTGATTCCCCCTTCCCTTTGATGGGGCGGGCTGGGGAG
>DZCK01000027.1:0-12377 GCA_022730245.1 Halothiobacillus neapolitanus | reverse complement strand
GGGGAGAGGGGGCTAAATTCAATCGTTGTGTAAGTCTTAAGGGTATCGGGCAACACCGTGCCGCCGAGCGCCGCAAATAACAAGGTGAGCTGCTCGATTGCGCTGGCATTCAGCTCGGTGCGTTCAACCTGTAATTGCAGCACCGACCGCTCGGCCTGCAGAAGCGGCAGGCGATTACTCAAGCCGGCGGCAAAGCGTTGCTGCGCGAGCGCGGCATTGGCTTTGGCAATCTGGTGCTGCGAATCCAACGCCGTGCGCTGTTCGGCCAAGGTGCGCAACGCCGTCAGCGCGGTGGCGGTTTGTTTCAAGGCGGTAAGCAAAGCCTGATTGTATCGGGCAACCGCTTCATCATAAGCGCCCGTTTGTGCCTGCAAATTGCCACGCAAACGGCCACCATCAAAAATCGGCAGTGTGAGTGCAGGCGTCACCCCATAATGCGCCGAGCCAAGTTTCAGAAATTCCAAAAAACCACCCGACGCGGCCAGCCCACCCACATACGCGGCCAAATTAACATTGGGATAAAAAGCCGCCCGCGCCACCGTAACATCTTCACCCGCTGCCGATACCTGCCCGCGCCGCGCCGCCACATCGGGCCGCAGCCCGAGCAAATCGATAGGCACCTTCTCGGGCACCCGCCAAGCGGCATCAATCGGCAGGCTCGGGCGTTGTAAGGGGGTTTGAGTCGCCGTGCCACTGCCGGTTAGCACGGCAATTTGCAGCGCCCGCAGCTGCTTATCCCCGTGAAGCTTGGCTAAATTTTCCTGAATGCGCGCGGCCAGTGCCTCGGCCTGATGCAGGCTCTGGGCATTCGTTAAGCCGTGAGCGAGCCGAATTTGCTCGATGCGCACCGCTTGCGCCGCATTCGCTGCCAACGCACGCCATGCATCCTGCAACGCCGCATCGGCGGCATAGCGCACATAGCGGCGCACCAATTCACTGGACAACAGCAACTGCGCCGCCGCGCGTTCCGCTCGGCTCACCCCCACCCGATCCTGCGCGGCCAGCGCCGCCGCACGATGCTGCCCCCAAAGATCGAGCGAATAACTCGCCGAGAGATTCAGCGCATTATCCCAAGTGGTGCTGCCGCCAAATGGCGGTGGAAAAAACTGATTTTCTGTCCAGTGGGCGCGCCCCACCTGCCCATCTAAATTGGCCTGCGGCAGCAGCGGCGCCCCCGCTACGGCACTCAAGCCCACCGCCTGTGCGCTGCGGGCGCGCGCCAGCGCTAAATCGGGATTGTGCGCCAGCGCCGCATCCATCAACGCATTTAACTGCGCATCGCCCAGCGCCCGCCACCAATCGGCCTGCGGCTTAGCGCCATGTTGCAATGATGCCAAGGCCAAGCCCGCACTCAAACGCAGCTGCGATAGCGGTTTGGGCTGTGCCGTGGCATGAATACCCCCCATATCGGCGCAGGCACTCAGCAATCCCACACACACCACCATAGCTATTTTTTGCACCGCGTGCATCAGGCACCTCTTTTATTACACAAGCAAATAATACATAAATGTAATAAAAAGAAAACGCCTTTTTCGCAATCTCACAAAGCGACGCCAAAAAACCTTGGCTCGCAAATTAATTACACAGTAACTAATTTCATATTATTTCTTTTTTATCAAGCACTTAAATGACATCAACGCGACACAAAAACGGCATCATTCGTTCATATAGCCGCCTTAGAATCGCAACCCTTAACTCGATCCCCCGGCATCGTTCGCCACACAAATACTTGATTCTGGAGCCAGAAATGAAAAAAAACATGATCGCCTTAGCCATCCTTGGCGCCATCGCCACAGGCTTAACCGGCTGCAATAGCACAAGCGATGCCACTGGCGTCACCTTCTCATCGACCCCAGTTGCCAGCACCGATGCCCAGTACCTAACTACCTATACCCAATCAGTGGCGACCGTTAAGTATTCAGATGGCACCACTAAAACCTTCCCTTTGAACTATGTAAGCCTGTTCAAAAACACCGATCAAATCGCCACCGTCAACGGCACCAAACAAGCGGCGGCTCAGCTTTATGATATGAACATGAAGCCCTTAATGGACCCGAACGGCGATCCGGTGATTTCTGAAACCGCCGATGCGAACAGCTTGCTCAAAGTGGGCAATAAAATGTTCCTTGTGAACCATTGGGAATACGACAACATCCTCGCCGATGGTCAGAAATCGTACAAAGTGACGAACTGGGCATCGCGCATGCCGATGGAAATGAGCCTGTCTTCAATCAATCAAGCCACCGATGGCAAGTTGTCGGTCGCAAGCCAGCAGCCCGTTGATTTTGCGAGTGTGCAAGGCGGCTGGATTTTCTGCGCGGGCGGCCCCACCCCGTGGAACACCCACATGGGCGGTGAAGAAGATTACGATTTGTATTTCGTGCCGGGCGAGAAAGAGTACAGCACGACGACAGCCGGCTTAAAATCACTCACCGAAAAATACTTCAACAACACCAAGCAAGCCAACCCCTACCAATACGGCTACCCGATTGAAGTCGCGGTTAAAGAAGATGGCAGCTATGGCGTAACCAAACACTATGAAATGGGTCGTGGCACCTGGGAATTGGCGCGTTTTGCAGCCGATGGCCGCACGGCCGTTTATGGCGATGATGGCGCTTACGCCGGTTTGTTCATGTTTGTGGGTGATGTGCAAAACAACCCCAAAGCCGGTGGCAGCGTGTATGCCGCCAAATGGAATCAAACCTCGGCTGATGGCAGCGATGGCGGCACCGCCAATATCACCTGGGTGAAATTGGGCTCTGGCAATTACGACCAAATTAAAGCGATTGTCGATAGTGGCATCAGCATCAACGATATTTTCGATTTCTCGTTCACAGAAGTAGCGGGCTACATCCCCACCCGCGCGGGCTCGTCCGAAACCATCTGGTTAAAACTCAAACCCGGCATGGAACAAGCTGCCGCTTTCTTGGAAACGCGCCGTTATGCCGCCTACTTGGGCGCCACCACCGAGTTCACCAAGGGTGAAGGCGTAACGTTCAATGAAAAAGACAAGAAAATGTACTACGCGATTAGCTACATCCAAACCTCGATGCTGGGTAAAGATGGCGGCCCGGTGGATGATATTCGCGTGAAGGCCAATGCCGCAGGCGCAACCTACACCTTCGATTTAGAGGCTAACCAAAAAGACACCAAAGGCGCGGCGATTAACTCAAACTACGTGGCCACCAAAACCTATGTGGAACCCATGCTGCTCGGCAAACCGATACCGGCGGATGCCGTGGGTAACTCAGCGGATGTGAACTTCACCGCCAACACCGACAACCTGTTCTACTCCGAGGCCATGCGCACCTTGTTCGTGGGTGAAGATTCGGGCAACCATGTCAACAACTACGTTTGGGCTTACAACGTTGATAGCAAAACCTTAACGCGCATTTTAAGCACCGCGGCGGGCGCGGAAGCCACCGGCTTGCAAATCGTCGATAACATGAATGGCCACGCCTACATCATGAGCAACACCCAGCATCAAGGCGATTGGATTAAAACCCAAAATGCCGATTTAACCACCCGCCTGAAAGCGGCAGCAGCCACACAATTTGGGACCAATAAATACGGCACCCTAAATTACTATCTGCAAGCCGATGTAGGTTACTTAGGCGGCATGCCCGCAATTACTGCACCCAAATAAGTTGGGTTAACGCACCCTGCCGCAAGGCAGGGCATAAGGCCAGAATGTCTGGCCTTATTTTTTCATCAGAAATTAATGAGTTGATTTCTATTGAAAAAAACAGGATGCCATCATGCAAAACACCGCCCAAACGCTCCGCTATTTATCGCTTGCCTGCGTTATCACCGTTGGCTTAGTTGGCTGTGGCGGCACAACCTCATCAACGCCGCCCCAGCCGCCTGCACCGAATACCTCGGCGCAGCAAATTCCTCTGCAGGGGGACTATATTAGCCGCGCCACCTTCGCCAACCCGCATGCGCATATTCCCGCGCAGTGCTTTATCGAAACCGGCGGCGGCACCCAAAATGCCTGCCTGTTTTGCCATACCAATGGCGTGGCCGCGCTCAATTTAGGCAACAATAATCCGCAAGCGGGGCTGAACCCGAATATCGGCGATCTGCAAGCCGATTATGCCTTTGGCGTGTTCGATTACCCGCAAGTGGTGAACTCCAGCATTAACCCGTGGATTAATACCTTAAAGCCCGAGGTACTAAAGGCTGCGGTGGCGGCACTGGGCGCAAACCCAGTCGACTGGGATATGCAAGGCTATATCCGCCAAAATAACTGGCAAGCGGCCTTTGCCAAGCGGGCGGCGCTGGGCGCCATCACCGCGTGGGATGCGGGGGTTGATTCACCTTTTCGCGTGTTCCCAAGCCTTAACCCTGCCGACCTGCCCGCCCAAGCCGATGGGTTTGTGCGCACGGCAGATCCCGCCGGTAGCCTGTATCAAGATGAGCACGGCTTAATGACGGGGTGGCGCGCGGTCAACTTTATGCCTTATGGCATTTTCACCCCGCTGGCGGGCAGCGTTTCGGGCATTTATATCCGCCTGCCTGTCGTTTTTATGCAAGATGCGCGTGGCCAGTTTTCAACCATGCAGTACAAAGAAAATCTGGAACTCGTAACGGCTAATATCCAAAATCGGCTCACGCCCGATCAAACGCATTATTTAGGCGCGGCAAGCCACCTTGCGATTGTGCGCGGCCAATATCCGCTCGGCACCGAGTTCGCGCATCCCTTGCATTATGTGGATGTTGAGGCCGATGGCAGCAACCCTGCGGTGAGCCAGTTTCCGGGCACCCGCGCCGAGCGCGTCAAAGAAATTCGCTGGATGATTAAACGGCAAGAATGGTATCCCGCCGAGTTCGGCAACACCTTGAAAGAAGAATCCGCCCCCGTTTATGCCAGCCGCACTGATGGCTGGATCGAAAACGGCACCGGCTGGATTATCGGCGGCTTTATTGAAGATGTTAAAGGCGAACTGCGGCCACAAACCCCATCGGAGCTAACCCAATGCGTGAGCTGCCATTCCAGCAATGTGCGCCAATCGGATGTGGGCCAAAACCCAGTATTCACCTCGGGCACCGGCAACACCATTGATTCCACATGGGCACTGCCGCGCAAATTAAATGGCGATGCCGGTTGGGGCGAAATGAATTACTTGGGCTTCAAAGCCAACCCTGAAGCCCGGATAAACCAAACCCCCGGCACACTCAGCACGCCCGAGCCGATCAATCGTTACGCCAATCAGGGCGAATTTCGGTTCTTTTTGGATCATGTGGTCGGCATCTCACTCTATGGCGACATGCCCGCCACCGTGGATGCCTTTTTAGCGCAAAAAATCAGCAAAGCCCAAGGCTATACGCAAGATTGGCCGGATTTAACCGCCCTCATTGCCACCAAAAACGTGGCACAAATTGCCGCCGCACAGCAACAGCGCCTCACCCTAATTCGGGAATTTACCGCAAAAGGCGCCTACCTAGATTCCGCCCAGCGAATTTTGCCGGAATTGTTTCTGCCCACCCGAGAAAACGCGCTTGAAGCGGCGCGGCGTTATCGTGAAGTGGTTGTGACCCAGCGCTTTGATTTTGGTAAAGATGTGTTCGCTAAAACGCCGGTTGCTTATCAGTATTTCCGCGATGAAGCGAACGGCTACGCCCATCAAAACGGCCAGCCGTATGCCATTGGCGAGATCATTACCGACCGCCCCATCAACACCACCGTGGGCGATTTCACCTACGGCATGGGCATTGTGCCCACCTTAATTGATGCGGAAAAACCCTTCTCGGCGGGGGGCACTTTTGTATCGGATTATGTGCCGCTACTGGCGCCCAAGTAAGGAGTCTCTGAATAATTTCATCCTAGAATTTTCAGAGGGTGGCACATCCCTGTGCCGCACGGCATCTAATTAAATCAGATGCCTTAATGCCATCGATTGGCACCGTTCATCGTGGGTGGGTTTTAGCCCGAATGCGGCAGGTGAGCGGCCAACCAAGCCCGCGCGGCGGCGGCATCGTGGGTAATTTGGGCGGTTAAATCCGCCAGCGAATTGAATTTTTGCTCATCACGCAGCGCATGCAAAAACTCAACCCGCACCAGCCGACCATAAATATCCTGATTAAAATCAAACAAATGCACTTCTAATCGCGCATCGGTGCCCGCAACCGTTGGCCGTGTGCCGATATTCGCCACGCCCTGCCAGCGCGAGCCATCGGGGCATTGCAAGGCCACCACAAACACCCCGCGCAGCGGCGATAACCGCCGGTGCAACGCCACATTCGCGGTGGGAAAGCCCAACAGCCGACCGCGTTTATCGCCATGAATCACCCGCCCGCACAGGGTAAAAGGACGCCCCAGCAGGCGAGCTGCCCCCGCCACATCCCGCTCGGCCAAGTGCGCGCGAATACGGGTAGATGACACCCGCGCCCCTGCCAAAAGCCAGGTATTGGCAGCCTCGACCGCAAAGCCCTGCGCAGCGCCCCAAGTACGCAGCAGAGCAAAATCACCCTGCCGCCCGTGCCCAAAGCGAAAATCATCGCCAATCACGCATTGGCGAACCCGCAGGGCATCGACTAAAATTTTTTGAATAAACTCAGGTGCCGCCATGTGCGCTAACTCAGGGTTAAACCGCAACACCACCAGATAATCCACCAAGCCCAAGGCTTGAATAAAGGCGACGCGCTCCCGCAGCCGCGTTAACCGCGCCACCGGCGCATCGGGGCTGAAAAACTCACGCGGCAAGGGCTCAAAAATCAGCACCACCAGCGGCAAATTTAAGCGGCGCGCATGGCTTGCCGCCTGTTGCAACACCGCCTGATGCCCCAAATGCACGCCATCAAAATTACCCAAGGTCACCACGCTGCCTTGCGGCAAAAATGGCATGGGGGTTAGCCCTCGAATCAATTTCATCGTGCACTCAGTTCCCTAGGGTAAAAATCGCGAGGGTAAAAATCGCGAGGGTAGAAATCGCGGCGGTAAAAAACGCCAAGCCGTTAATAGCAATCAAAGCCAGTCAATCTACGCAAGGCATCATTTTAGGCACGGATAATAAAAATCCCCAAACGACAAAAGGCACAGCAGGTGAAACCGTGTGCCAGTCATCATTTTTTGGGGTTAAATTAACCCCCAATGAGCCTACTTGCTCATAGAATCTTTCGACATGCCCATTTTATCGTGCGCCATTTCGTCTTTAGCCATGCTGTCTTTTTTGGCCATGCCATCGTGTTTAGCCATACCGTCTTTTTTGGCCATGTCATCGTGTTTTGCCATGCCATCGTGGCTCATCGCGCTGTCTTTTTTCATGCCCATATCATCGGCATAAACCGAGCCCGCTGCGGCAGTCATTAAGCCTACTAACATCAGGGTTAAAGTTATCTTTTTCATCAGGTCATCCTCTTTTTTGCTTAAAAAAACTAAGTCATCAATCCACGGCCGTTGCCGCATTTTTTGGGGGTCAGAACGCGTTCTAACTGCCACCAAACCAGTTGTACCCTTGGTTTTCCCAATAACCGCCAGGGTAAATATTCGTTACCGAAATAGCGCGCACATGTTTCGGGTTTTTGTACCCGAGCTTGGTCGCCACGCGCACTTTTAAGGGATAGCCATATTTGGGCGGTAAAACCTGCCCATCAAAACGTAACGCCAGCAGGGTTTGCGGGTGCAAGGCTGAGGCCATGTCGATGCTGGTAAAATAATTGTCTTCGCACATAAAACCCACGTATTTGGCGCTGGTATCGGCGCCGATTCGTTGCAGAAATTCGGCGAACGGCACCCCGCCCCAGCGCCCAATCGCGCTCCAGCCTTCTACGCAAATATGCCGCGTAATTTGTTCGGCTTGGGGCAGGGCATTCAATTCGGGCAGTGTCCACGCGGCCGTTTTTGCCACCCGTCCGGTCACCTCTAAACGAAAATCATCCGCCACCACCACAGGCACCTTGTTTTCTGCATAAAACGCATTGAAAGGAAATGGTCGGGTAATTTGCGATTCGAGATAGGTGGGCGCTAAACGCTGCGGGTCAAATAACCAGGCCTGCGCGGTATCATTCAACTTAGAAACGCGGCTGAGTGCTTTTTCAATGTTCGCGTCATCGCTGATTGAGCAGCCCGTCAATAAAGACAAGCCGCCGAGCGTGCCTAACTGCTGCAAAAAACGGCGGCGACTAAACCGCCCCAGCTGCGATCGGGCCTCGTTCAGCACCAGCGCCTCATCAACACCCGGCTCTTTTCGTTGATCGTTAAACATACGTCGCTCCCTAGCGCCCACGAATCATTGCCCGCAAACTGCGCGGAACCAACAACACCATCAAGACATGAATAAAAATAAACCCCACTAAAAACAGCATCGAATAGAAATGCAGGAAGCGCGCGCTGTCATACCCACCCATCAGAGCCGCCAGCAGCGGAAACTGAACCGATTTCCACAAAACCAAACCAGACAGCACCAGCAGCACCAAATCAACCACCACCAAGAGATAAGCCAGCTTCTGCACCTGGTTGTAACATTTGGGATCGGCATGCGATAAACGCCCCTGAAATGCCGCCGCCGTATCCTTAACAACACCCCGCAACGATAATGGGTAAAACTTGCGCCAAAAACGCCCGCCCAATCCATTTAAAACCAAATAAATCAAGCCATTAATAAACAAAACCCACATCGCGGCAAAATGCCAATCCAGCCCGCCGGCCAGCCAGCCCCCGAGGGTAATTTGTGAAGGAAAACGAAACCCAAACAGCGGGGATGCGTTATAAATCTGCCAACCACTCCCCACCATCACCACCACGGCAAGCGCGTTCAGCCAATGCGTTAAACGCAGCCAAACCGGATGAATGGTCGGGCGTTTTTCTGCAGGCCGCTTAATTTGCTCTTGGGGTACATCGGGCACTGATACACTCATCACGCTCATCCTCACGATGGTTACAACCGAACCTTATTTGTTCTGCATGTTGACTAATTCGTTGGCGCGCGCGCGCAGGTTACACACCCCTTAAAATTTATTTTTTGAACGCATTCGGCGCGCCCGTCTTTAACCCGCTTGGTACCCAACGCGCGATTGGGCACCGCAGACACAAGAAAGAGCGCCTAAAAAGAATTTGTTTGGCTGTAACCAAAAGACGCTGCCACGCGAACTTAATATGAATCGCCTATGATTTTTGCCCAGACACGCCACATAAACACCTCTCGCAGCGCGTCAGGGCAGACACAGAACCAGCGGAACCCTTATGACAGAACAGGCCGAACTCAATACGAATGAAGTGATGTTGCACGGCCTGCTGCTGCAAAGCCTCAAGGGCAATACCCAAACGTACCAGCAATTTCTCAAAGAATTAGCGCGCTTACTGCGCGGCTATTTTCGGCGCCGATTGACCGCGCTGCCGGATGAGGTGGAAGATTTAGTACAAGAATCGCTGCTGGCCATCCACAACAAGCGCCACACGTATGATGTGACACAACCCGTTACCGCCTGGATTTACGCGATTGCAAAATACAAGTTAATCGACCTAATGAGGCGCCGTGAACGGCAGGATCAATGGAATGACCCCTTCGATGAAACCTGTGAATTTGCAACGCCCTCAGATGATGAGGCGACAGATGCCTTGAGAGATGTGCACCTGCTGCTCAAACAACTGCCCGATCGCATGCGACTGCCCATCATCCACACCAAGCTTGAAGGGCTATCCGTCGCGGAAGCCGCAGAACGCACCGGGTTAACGGAATCGGCAGTCAAAGTGGGCGTCCACCGGGGTCTTAAAGCACTCCACAACTTATTACGAGGCACACCATGAAAACCGATGAACTGGTTTCAATGCTGGCACAAGGCGACATCGCCGTGCCAAGCCACACCGCATCCAAACGCATCGGTCTTGCGCTCACCAGCGGAATCATGCTTTCTTTTAGCCTGATGCTGCTCGTGCTCGGCATCCGCCCCGATTTAATGCGCGCGATGGAACTTCCCATGTTTTGGGTCAAGCTCCTATTCGCCCTAAGCTTCGGGCTCATTGGCCTCATCGCGGTCAGCCGCTTATCTCGCCCCGGCGTACCGCTTAAAAAACTGCCGTGGGCATTTTCGATACCCATTAGCCTCATCTGGCTGTGGTCTCTGGTTCTGCTGGTGCAAGCCCACCCAGCGCAACGCTTGAGCCTTGTTTTGGGCGACACTTGGGCTGTTTGCCCCGCGCTCATCGCACTGCTCGCCGCCCCCATTTTCGCCGTGGCCATGGGCGCCGTGCGTAGCCTCGCACCCACCCAACTACCCCAAGCCGGTGCGGCGGTTGGCCTTATGGCCGGCGGCTGGGGCGCAGTGGTTTATTGCCTGCATTGCCCAGAAATGAGCGCGCCGTTCATCGGGACTTGGTACCTACTCGGCATCATGATTCCGACCCTCCTCGGTGCCCTACTCGGAAAAACGCTGCTGCGCTGGTAAACCGTACGCAAAAAACAAAAAAGCCAGCATTTCTGCTAGCTTGGGCTGAATTTACAACACGTTAGCGTTGGTAAAATCTAGAACGGAATATCATCATCCACGAAATTTTGCTCGGCTTTGGCTGGTGCGCGGGTGGGTGGTGCGGGCGGTGCGCCGTAGCTATCGCGCGCGGGGGCAGCGGGGCGGCTGGGGGCGGCGGCACGCGGCGCGGCGTTGCGGGCGGGGGCTTGGCCGTAGCTATCCTCATCATGGCCGCCTTCGTACTGTGCCCCGCCGCCTTGTCCGCCGGGTTTACCGCCCAGCATTTGCATTTCGCTTGCCACAATTTCGGTGGTGTAGCGATCTTGGCCGTCTTTATCTTGCCATTTGCGGGTTTTGAGCGCGCCTTCGATATAAACTTGGCTGCCTTTTTTCAGGTATTGCCCCGCGATTTCCGCGAGTTTGTTGAAGAACACGATGCGGTGCCATTCGGTTTGTTCTTTGGCTTCGCCGGTGTCTTTATCTTTCCATGTCTCGGATGTGGCGACGGTGATATTGGTGACCGCGCCGCCGCTCGGCATATAGCGTACTTCGGGGTCTTTGCCCAAGTTACCCAACACGATGACTTTATTGATTCCACGACTGGCCATAACACTGTTTCCTCTCAATTGCGGCGATAATACGGCGCGCTCTTTCGGCGGCGCGCTAAAGTCCGTACTATAAATCACTTGCCCGTTTCATTCACTTTAAGACTTTCTGGATTCTCATGGCCGATCCGTTTATTCGCATTCGTGGCGCCCGCACGCACAACCTCAAAAATATTGATGTCGATTTACCGCGCGATGCCTTGATCGTGATTACGGGGCTTTCCGGCTCGGGAAAATCGTCGCTCGCGTTCGATACACTGTTCGCCGAAGGCCAGCGCCGCTATGTGGAATCGCTTTCGGCGTATGCGCGGCAGTTTTTATCGATGATGGATAAGCCCGATGTCGATCATATCGAGGGCTTATCGCCCGCTATTGCGATTGAGCAGAAAACCACCTCGCATAATCCGCGCTCTACCGTGGGCACGGTGACCGAAATTTACGATTACCTGCGGCTTTTATATGCGCGGGCGGGCATTCCGCGCTGCCCCGAACATGGCATTGATTTAACCGCGCAAACCGTGTCGCAAATGGTCGATCATGTGCTGGCACTGCCCGAGGATTCGCGCTGGCTGCTCTTGGCGCCTGTCATCGAAAACCGTAAGGGCGAGCACCATAAGCTCTTTGATGAATGGCGCGCCCAAGGCTTTTTACGCGTGCGCATCAATGGCCGCGTGTATGAAATCGATGAAATCCCGCCGCTAGATCCCAAAGGCAAAAACACCATCGAGGTGGTGGTTGATCGCCTGAAAATTC
This sequence comes from Halothiobacillus neapolitanus, assembly GCA_022730245.1. Classification (GTDB taxonomy): domain Bacteria; phylum Pseudomonadota; class Gammaproteobacteria; order Halothiobacillales; family Halothiobacillaceae; genus Halothiobacillus; species Halothiobacillus neapolitanus_A. Next base: position 612 of record DZCK01000027.1, on the reverse strand, counting down.
GCCCCGATATGGGCTTGCGGCTCGCCGAATCGTTTGAAACCGCGCTGCGCATGGCCGATGGCCGCGCGCTCGTGGTGAATATGGACGATGCCGCGCACATGCACACCTTTTCGGCCAAGCACGCCTGCCCGATCTGCGGCTACGCGCTGGCAGAATTAGAGCCGCGTTTATTCTCGTTCAATAACCCCGTTGGCGCTTGCCCCACCTGCGATGGCTTGGGCGTAAAGCAGTTTTTCGACCCGGCCAAAGTGATTGTTTCAAGCGAGCTATCGCTTGCAGGCGGCGCGATTCGCGGCTGGGACCGGCGCAATGTGTACTACTACCAGCTCTTGCTTGGCTTAGCCAAACACTATGGTTTTGATCTAGAAACCCTGTGGCAAGATTTACCCGAAGCGATTCAAACCCGCATTTTGCAAGGCAGTGGGCGTGAAAAAGTAGCCTTTACCTATCTTGACCCCAAGGGCAAAGCGAGCCTAAAAGAACACCCCTGGGAAGGCGTGCTGCCGAATATGGATCGCCGCTACCGCGAAACCGATTCCCAAGCCGTGCGTGAAGAGCTGGCCAAATACATCTCCGAAAGCGCCTGCCCCGCCTGCGGTGGCACCCGTTTGA
>DZCK01000026.1 GCA_022730245.1 Halothiobacillus neapolitanus | reverse complement strand
CATCAAAGGGTCCGAGTTCCTCGGCGATGACATCGGTTTCCACCGGATAATGCCCGCGCAAGGTGGAATCGGACCGGCTAACCAAAATGGGGTTGATCGGGTTGCCTGCTTGCGCCTCGCTGGCCAATGCCGCTTTGAGATTTTGGCAGACCGCCCGCGTGACGCGTTCGGCGCTTGCCGCATCCATGCCGCGCGTGTTGGTGAGCACGAAAAAAAGCGGCGATTCATCGGTTAACGCGGCGCGCAGTGTGGCTTCATCCCAGCGCGTGAGCAATAAGCAGCCATGAACCGTTTGTGAACCGGTGGGGTCGTCATCTAAGGCAATAATTTTGGTCTTCATGCGTTTCTCCGCAAAAGGATGTGCCGCCCTCTGAAAATTCCAAGATGGAATTATTCAGAGTTTCACTCATTAAAATGCGGCTTTAACGCGCTTGGCGATGTCGCTACCGGTCATGCCGTTGAGCTCAAACAGCTCTTGCGGGCTGGCGGTGGTTTCGCCGCGTTTCCACGAGAACACATCTCGGCGGGCGGCACGGCTGCGCATCAGCATAGGCTCAAGCGGTGCCGAAGAACCCCCACTCACCACGACCAGCATGTCGCCATCGAACAGCGCATTAAAATCGGCATCGCTCATAAAGCCGTTATCCGATTCGGGCACCGAATCCCAGGCCACATCGCTGGGGCGATAGAGCTGGCGCGGGTTGGCAGCCGCGATGATGCGTACCTTAAAGCCCGCCGCTTCCAACTCATCTTTGGCCGCAAAAATCGGCAGGAAGACCATATCGCCCGTGGCCGCGAGTACGACCGTTTTGTCGCCTGTTTTGCTTTCATACAGCGCGGTGGCGCCCTGCTCGATAGCCGCTTTGGCTTGTTCGGGCGTGGTGTAGACCGGCAAGGGCGTTTTCGAGGCGATAATCGTGATGCACTTGTTAAAGCTTGTGAGCGACCAAGCGTAGGCGGCTTGAATCATGTTCGTATCGGCCGGATACAGTAAAAAGCTGTTGCCGTTTTTCATCATCGCGGCGAAATGGCCTTCAATTTCTGGGCGTTGATGCGTCCAGCCGTTGCGGCCTTGCTCCAGCGCGCCGGCAGTGAACATGCTCACCATCGAGGGGGTTTTGCGGCGCAATTCGGCCATGGCCTGCGCCACGGTTTGCACAATCGGCCAGCCGTTAATCGCAAAGCTTTCGTACGATAACCACACCGAACGTCCGCCGAACAGCGCAATGCCCGCCGCCAAGCCTGCGCAGGCATCTTCATTTAACGGCTCATACACGCGGCCGTTCGGCACTTGGTTGTAGAGCGGATCAACCGTGGGGTGGCGAATTTTGAGCACATCATTAATGTTTTTCATCGCCGAGGCTTCGTTGCCATCGGCATTGGTGACGATAAATTTCGTATCCTTTTGACCGACATACGCCACCAACGCACCGAAGGCGGTAGCCGGTACATGCGATTCGCCCACGGCAAAGTGTTGCATCGGTAAGCCGCTTATGTCGGCGAGGGGGCGTTCATGCTCGGTTACTGCGGTGTTAACGGCCGAACCACCACCGGCGCGGGTGAGGTTATCGCGCACCAGTGCCCAAGCCTCGGGGGCGAGCGCACGGGTTTTGAGTGCTTCAATCATGTGCGGTTTATCGAGGGTATCGCCCGCATATAAGTTATGCGATTTAGCACCATGAACATGCACGCCCGCGCCTTTGATCTGCTTGATAATCAAGGCGGTGAATGTGCCATTTAATGCCAGTTGTGCCGCTTTATGCGTGGCTTGCAATACCGCTTTACCAAATGCCATGCGCGCGGCATGAGAGAAGCGGGTCGAATCGACATATTCGCCTTCCTGCCCAGCATCGTCATAGTCTTTGGCGTTAATGAGAATCACTTCTTTAAACCCGTGGCCATGCCAGTACGACTTCATGCGCTCATCGGTCCAGAGCGAGCACATGGAATGATGCTCTTGGCTGTAGCCATTCCAAATCAAAATGGGCAAGAAGTTGGTGATGTCGGGGAACGCGGTATTGAAATGCAACATCGAGTTCAAAATATATGGCTCACCCATGCCGCCATCGCCGATGGTGACGGGGAATAATTTATCGCGGTGCAAATAGGCGCCCGCCATCGCAAAGTGTTGGCCTTGGCCTAAGGGGCCGGCGGGGGCAAGTAAGCCTGGAATAGCGCCAGATAGGTGTCCTAACAGGCCGTGTTTTTCACGGAAGCGCGCGCGCATGTCATCCACGGTGTGGATGCCCATTTTTTCGAGCGAGCGATCCAAAAACATCGCGCTATAAAAGCCCGGCGCGTGGTGGCCTACTTCAGTCACCATGTTTTTATGGCCGAGCAGCATCAAGGCGGCGTGAATGTCGGCCGATGAAGCATAGCCACCCGGGTGGCCCGAGGCTTTCGCGCCGGTAACTTGCAGCGTTAAATAACGCAAGGCATCGGCAGCGAGTAGGGTTTGGTAGGCGGCCGCATCGCTATCAACATCGGCGATGGCGGTGGCGCCTTCCGGTACGGCGGGGTTTTTGGCCAAGGTATCGAAATTTGGCCAGGTCGGATTAAAGTATTGAATGCCTTGTGTGAAGCTTGGCGTGCAGCTTGGGTTGCTCATGATGGGTTCCTATTCGTTGTGGTTCGAAACATGTGGATGGACGAAATTTCTCTTGACGCTGACTTTAGCGAGCTTTCATAATTTCTCAATGCAAAATCGTTTTCACAATGTGAAATAACCAATTTAAAGATCGTGCCGAGGCCATGCCCCATGTCTGAACCTCAAGACCGCGCCAGCGGCATTCAAGTGATCGATCGGGCGGTGTGCTTAATGCAAGCCCTTGCGCGCTATCCCCATCCGGTGAGCCTAAAAGTGCTGGCGGCGGAATGTGGTCTGCACGCCTCAACCGCGCACCGCATTTTGGCCGCGCTAGCCGAGCATCATTGGGTGGATAAACCCGCCGAAGGGTATGCCTTGGGCAGTGCGTTGGTTCGCTTGGCCGCGCGTGCCCGCCCCGCCCCGCGTTGGCGAGAAATCGCTTTGCCCATTTTGGATGAGTTGTGCGAGTCGCTGGGCGAAAGTGTGAATCTCACCGTGCGCGAAGGCGATGAAGTCGTGTATGTGGAGCGCTCGGTGCCGAACCGGATGATGCGGGTTGAGCAAGTGATTGGCACGCGCGCGCCCTTGCATGTGACTTCAGTCGGTAAAATTTTATTAGGCGCTGAGGGTGCCACCGCCATTAGCCGATATGCCGAGCGCACCGGCTTGCTGCCACTCACTAAAAACACGATTCGCCAAACCGAGGCGCTGACCGAAGCCTGTTTAACCGCCGCTCAAACCGGTTTTGCGTTTGATAACGAAGAGGCAGAAATTGGCGTGGGCTGCCTCGGTGTTTTGGTGCGTGATGCCGATGGCGTGCCGGTTGCGGGTTTATCCATCTCAAGCCCGATTGAGCGCCGCCAAGATGAATGGGTTACGCACTTGCAGGCGGCGGCGAAAAAAATCGAAGCGCGATTGTAATGCGCTAATTTTTGGTTTGGTTCTGTTGGTTAAAGGGCTAAAAAATCAGGCTCAAACGGCGTTGCAACGCTAATTTTCCCCCCAGTTTGCTGGAGTTGCACGCCCTCCCGTTCAAGCAAGCGCGCTTTGATGGCGGTGCCGCCGCCTGAATACGCCCCCAGCACCCCATCGCTGCGAATAACCCGATGGCAAGGAATCACGAAGGGCAGGGGGTTTTTGGCCAAGGCCGACCCCACGGCGCGGCTGGCGTGTGGCTTGCCAATCGCGCGGGCGATAAAACCGTAGCTGCGCACTTCCCCTATCGGAATTTGAGCCGTTACCTGCAAAACCTGTTGTTGAAATGGGGTAAGCCCCGCCAAGCTGATTGGTGCAGCATAGCGGCGATTGTGCGTAAAAATATCTAAAATTTGCTGCGAAAAGGGCAGAAGTTCGGCCTCTGCGCGACTTGGGTTGATAGCCGGTCGATGCTTTGTTCGATCGTTCATGCTTGCCATGCCATCGCATTCATCCCCCAAGGCGATATGGCATAAAACACCCGCAGTAAATACGGCGCACAGCCTGCCGATTGGCGTGGGGATCACGGTAAATTTTGGGGTCATCTGATGGTTCTCACATAAACTCAGCGGGTTACTTGGCTGCGGGTTGCTCTATCGGCATGATCGTTCATTGTTTTTACAAAAAAATACCCCCGAATCGCTTCGGGGGTAGGGTTATCTGGCGCTAAGCTTCTGGCTTAACTGCGGGGCTTTGGCCGGCGGGGTTTGCCGCCGAACGAATCGCCGCCGCGCGGAGCGGGCTTGCGGGGCGCCGATGGGCGGCGATTGCCATTGCCGCGATCATCGTTGTCACTGCCAGGGCCGGCTTCACTGATGTCAAGCGGAATGCCCAGAACATGCAGGCGTTTAAGCTGCGCGAACACTTCAGGTGGCATGCCTTCGGGTAAATCAACGGTGCTGTGCGCATCAAAAATACGAATCGCGCCGATGTATTTGCTATCAATGCCCGCTTCGTTGGCTAAGGCGCCTACGATATTTTTGGGCTGAACGCCATGCTCGTGCCCAATTTCAATGCGGTACTTGGTGCGGGGCATGTCATCGTTGCGTGGGCTGCGTGGCTCGCTGCGGCGGGCATCACGATCGCCGCCACGGTCATTGCCGCGATCCGCATTGCGATCACCTCGGTCAGAGCGGTCAAAGCTCGGCATTTCAGGCGCTTCGGTGGGCAATAATGGCCGCTCTTTTTGCGCCAAATAGGCGAGTGCTGCCGCAATTTCAGGCAGGCCGACATCGTGTTCGCTTTGATATTCTTCAACCAGTGTTTCAAAAAAGGCGAGTTCTTGTGACTCCATCGCTTCTGAAATTTGGTTTTTGAATTCGGCGGTGCGTTTATCGGCGATATCGCTTTGGCTGGGTAAACGCATCGGCGCAATGAGCTGGCCTGTGGCGCGCTCAATCGCACCTAACATGCGTTTCTCGCGCGGGGCGACAAACAAAATAGCCTCACCTGAACGACCGGCGCGACCGGTACGGCCAATGCGATGAACGTATGATTCGGTATCCAGTGGGATGTCGTAGTTAATCACATGGCTGACGCGGGCTACATCAATGCCGCGTGCGGCCACATCGGTCGCAATGATGATATCGAGTGAACCGCGTTTGAGGCGTTCAATCGCTTTTTCACGGTGCGCCTGATTCATGTCGCCATTAAGCGCCGAGGCCGCAAAGCCACGCGCTTCAAGCTTTTCGGCCAATTCGGTGGTGGCGACTTTGGTGCGCACAAAAATGATGACCGCATCGAAATTTTCAACTTCTAAAATACGGGTCAGCGCATCCAGCTTGTGCATGCCGCTCACGGGCCAATAGCGCTGATTAATCGCTTTAACCGTTGATGTGCTGGATTTGATGGCAATTTCTTCGGGGTTGCGCAAATGACGTTGGGCAATGCGCCGAATTTGCTCTGGCATGGTGGCCGAGAACAAAGCCACTTGGCGATTGGCGGGGGTTTTGCTTAAAATTTCATCCACATCGTCGATAAAGCCCATGCGTAACATTTCATCGGCTTCATCTAGCACAACCGCTTGAATTTGGTTGAGTTTTAAGGTGCCACGCTTGATGTGATCTTGGATTCGACCGGGGGTACCCACCACAACATGTACGCCGCGCTTTAAGCCGCGTAATTGGGGTTCCATCGCTTGTCCGCCGTAGACCGGCAACACATGAAAATTAGGCAGGTAGCGGGCATAAGCCTGCATAGCTTCGGCCACTTGAATGGCCAACTCGCGCGTCGGCGCCAAAACTAAAAGTTGCGGCGCATGTAAGTTAATATCAATGCGGCTTAGCAAGGGGAGGGCAAATGCGCCGGTTTTGCCGGTGCCGGTTTGCGCCATGCCAATCACATCGCGCCCTGCGAGCAGGATGGGGATACTTTTGGCTTGGATGGGTGAGGGGCTTTCATAACCCAACTCTTCGACTGCGCGTAATAACGGGGCGGCAAGGTCGAGATCGGAAAATAAAATCGTGTTTTCTTCAGACATGAGGATAAGGCTCTCTAGGGACGAGTTTGCCCTCGATGGGTTGCACCGAATGGCAAAAACAGAAAAAGCGCGACATTAGCGCGTTGGAATGTCGCGCTTATCGAGCCGGTATGGGGATTTAAGTGGCGCACTATACGTTAAACCTGGGTTCTTGTCTTGGCTTTATTTAGTTCATCAAGCTGTTATCGCTTTGAGCGGGGGCTTTTTTCTCGGTAAGTTGGGTGTATTGAATCAGCAATTGTTGGGTTTTTTGCTCGGCAGACCAGCTTTTAGCATAGTGCACGGCTTGCTCGGTCATGTGTTGATGGCGCGCGGGGCTGTTGATGAGTTGGTTGATTTCTTCGGCAAACGCGCGCGGTTCATCGGGGGCGATGACGCAGCCGCCCTCTTGATTGAGCACATCAAGCGTGCCCATGATGCCGAGCGCCACCACGGGGGTGCCAAGCGCCAGCGCTTCAACCAAAACCAGCCCTTGGGTTTCTGTGCGCGAGGCAAACACGAACATATCGGCGGCGCGGTAGGCATCTTGCAGTGCGCCATCGCGGCGCATATAACCGACGCATTTAACGGATGCGCGAATCCCTAGCTGGTCAATTCGCTGATTAATATGGCGTTCGGCAGGCCCCTCTCCGGCGATAACCAGCACGGCATTTGGCGTCTCCTTTAAAACGAATGGCAGCATGGTGAGCAAGAATTCGATATTTTTTTCTAACGCGACTCGGCCCACAAATAAGAGCAGGGGCTGCCCTGCGGCAATACCAAGCTGTCCGCGAAAATCGCTCTGAGCAGGGGTGCAAAATTGCGTGAAATTTAGGCCGGTGGGAATGATGTGCATGGGGGTTTTAACCCCATAGGTCATCAACGTGTTGCGCATCGGGGTTGAAGGCACGATGAGGGCATCCACATCGTTGCATTGGCTGCGAGAAAAAAATCGCGCTGCACTTTTTAACCAGGATTTTGGTAGCCAAGCAATGTAGTTGTAGAGGTATTCTTCAAAAAACGTGTGGTAGCTCTCAACCACGGGCACTTTGAGCGCGCGGGCGATTTTAACGCCGGCATAATGCGCGACAAACGGTGTGTGAATATGTACCAAATCTACTGCGCGGCTGCGTAGTATCGGGATTAATCCGCCGATGACATTAAAGCGCATCATGCGGTCTTCGGGGTCGAAAATAACACTGCGCGCAGGGATTCTTAATAGGTCTTCATCATCAAGATGATCGCTGGCACGGGCAAGAGCGTGAGCTTCGGGGTATTCCGGGCAGATGAGCGTGACTCGGTGCCCCAGCGCGCGAAGCTCGCTGCGAAAGCTGTCGATTGAGGTGGATACCCCGTTAATCCGAGGAAAATACACATCGGAGATCATCAGAATATGCACGCAGCACCCCTGCTTATTAAAAATGACGAATATAAAATGAATGCAGACTGTCGGTTTTTTGTGACAGTTTCGTGATTGCCGAGTTTGACTCTCTGGCCTGTAAAACATGCCGCGTGAACAGGCTACAGATTTTGTCTGTGATAGCATTGCAGGCAGTGTGTCACAAATAAATAAGGGTGCAGCATGATTGCAGGGGTTTTTCCGGGGCAAGGGTCGCAGTCCATCGGCATGATGTCGAGCTGGGGTGCGTATGAGCCGCAAGCCATCAAGGTATTTGATGAAGCGAGTGCGGTGCTGGGGTTTGATTTATGGTCGCTCGTCGCCTCGGGCGAGGCGGCGCAATTGAATCAAACCGAAATCACGCAGCCTGCGATGCTGGCGGCCGATGTGGCGGCATGGCGCATTTATTTGCAGCAAGGCGGGCATCAACCCATTGCCCTTGCCGGCCATAGTTTGGGTGAATATGCCGCTTTGGTCGCGGCCAATAGCCTTGATTTTGCAGACGCCATTCAGTTGGTTGCCGAGCGAGGCCGCTTGATGCAAGCGGCTGTGGCGCCAGGCGTGGGTGCCATGGCGGCGGTGCTGGGTTTAGACGATGACGCGGTGCTGGCGGTGTGCGCGCAGGCGGCACAAGGCCAAATTTGCGAGGCGGTGAATTTCAATTCACCTGGGCAAGTGGTGATCGCTGGCGATGCGGCAGCGGTGGCTCGGGCAGAAGCGCTGGCTAAATCTGCCGGTGCCAAGCGATTTGTGCCGCTCCCCGTGAGCGTGCCGTCGCATTCAAGTTTAATGATTGAGGCGGCGCGCGCCCTAGATGCTTATTTAATGACGGTGGTGATTCGGCCACCGCAAATCCCGGTGCTGCATAATGTCGATGCCCAATGCCACGATGATGCGCTGGCGATTCGTCACGCCTTGGTTGAGCAATTATATCGCCCCGTGCAATGGGTAGCTTGCGTGCAGGCGTTGCATAGTCGCGGGTGCAATCGCCAATTTGAATTTGGCCCGGGTAAGGTGCTCACCGGGCTTGCCAAGCGCATTGAGCGTGGCATTGAAGGGGTGGGCATTTATGATGCGGCAAGTTTAGATGCTTTGCTGCCAAAAGCCTGAGCGAAGGAGCCTCTGATTAAATCCTTGGTGAGCCACGAAGGATTTAATCAGAGGCTCCCTAACTGATTACTTTATTAAGAGCGTATTTTAAGCATGACAACTGATCTTCCTTCTCTTGACACCCCTTCTCTTGCCTTTTCATCTAAAGAATTAGGCGGCAAAGTAGCACTGGTTACCGGCGCATCGCGCGGTATTGGCGCAGCGATTGCCGAGCAGCTTGCGGCTGCGGGTGCCATTGTCATCGGCACGGCGACATCACAAAGTGGTGCGGCGGCCATTGATGCCCGGTTATCTGCGCAGGGTGGTGCGGGCATGGCGCTGGATGTGACCGATGTGGCGCAAATTGATGCGGTGCTGGCAGAAATTGACGCTCGATTCGGGCCGGTCGCCATTTTGGTCAATAACGCGGGTATCACCCGTGATGCCTTGCTGCTGCGCATGAAAGAAGATGATTGGTCGGCCATTATCGACACCAACCTCACTTCAGTGTTTCGCTTATCGCAAAAAGTGTTGCGCGGTATGACCAAAGCGCGTTGGGGGCGAATTATTTCCATTGCCTCCGTCGTGGGGGCGATGGGTAATGCGGGGCAAACCAACTACGCTGCTGCTAAAGCCGGTTTAATGGGGTTTTCTAAATCATTAGCGCGCGAAGTGGGCGGGCGCAATATTACCGTCAATGTGGTAGCGCCGGGCTTTATTGATACCGATATGACGCGCGATTTGCCTGAGGCGCACAAAACCGCGCTGCTGGTGAATGTGCCCTTGGGGCGTTTGGGCGATCCGGCAGAAATTGCCGGGTGCGTGCGTTTTTTGGCGAGCGATGCCGCCGCTTATGTCACGGGGCATACGCTGCATGTTAATGGTGGGATGTACATGAGTTAACGGCGCTAACCCTGCAATGCGGAACAACTTATTCGGTTCTTGCCACCGGATTTTAGATGAGCGCAAAGCGAGGGTTAGTGATTTTTATTTGGTGCTTGCGCCAGTTTTCACTAGAATGCCCCCCATCTTGGGTAGCTAACCCTTGAACCAATTTATTTTTATGAGGTTGAGCCTTTATGAGCACTATTGACGAGCGCGTGAAGAAGATTGTTGTTGAACAGCTGGGCGTTAAAGAAGAAGAAGTCACCAACGAAGCATCTTTCGTCGACGATTTAGGTGCCGATTCTTTGGATACCGTTGAGCTTGTGATGGCGTTGGAAGAGGAATTCGAGTGCGAAATCCCTGATGAAGAAGCCGAAAAAATTACGACCGTACAATTGGCCATTGATTACATCAACGCCCATAAAGACGCTTAAATTATTCCCAGCTTGCTGGGCATATTTAAAGAATGATTGAGTTAAGGCCGCGCTTCGGACATTCCGGGCGCGGCTTTTTCATAAGAACCGATTCAAGGGCGCAACGATCATGGCTGGGTTAGCGTCCCTTTATATCGATCTTAAGTGAAATAGCATATAGGTTTGAATGCATGAGTAAGCAACGGGTGGTGGTAACAGGTTTGGGCGCGATTACGCCGTTGGGTAACACGGTTGAATCAACCTGGGCCGGTATTTTGGCAGGACGGTCGGGCGTTGGCCGCATCGAGCGCTTCGATGTGAGCGCCATGGCATCCCAAATTGCGGGCATGGTACGCAATTTTGATCCGGCGACTTTTATTGCCGCCAAAGATGTCAAAAAAATGGAACCCTTCATTCATTATGGCGTGGCCGCCTCTATCGAGGCCATTGCCGATGCGGATTTGGTTAGCGATTCGTTGAATTATGATCGCGTGGGTGTATTAATCGGCTCCGGCATTGGGGGGCTTGAAGGCATAGAGCGCAATACCCTAACCCTGCACGGTCAAGGCGCACGGCGGGTATCTCCTTTTTTCGTGCCTGGCGCGATTGTCAACATGGTATCGGGGCAGTTATCGATTCGATACGGTTTTCGTGGGCCGAATTTAGCCACCGTTACCGCGTGTGCGGCGGGCACGCACAGCATCGGACAAGCGGCACGGCTCATTGCCTACGGTGATGCCGATGTGATGATTGCCGGCGGCACCGAATGTGCGGTATCGCCACTCGGAGTGGCCGGATTCTCGGCGGCGCGCGCGTTATCGACACGCAATGATGCCCCCGAGTTGGCTTCACGCCCTTGGGATCGAGATCGAGATGGCTTTGTGCTGGGTGAGGGCGCGGGTGTTTTGGTTTTGGAATCGCTTGCGCATGCCACTGCTCGGGGCGCGAAAATTTATGGTGAAATTACAGGATTCGGCATGAGCGCCGATGCCTACCATATGACACTACCCGCTGCGGATGGCGATGGCGCGCGGCGCTGCATGTTAGCCGCTTTGGCTGATGCAAAACTTAACCCCGAGCAGGTGGGCTACGTGAATGCCCACGGCACATCAACCCCCGCAGGCGATGGCGCAGAGGTCGCGGCTTTGCACCTTGCCTTGGGCGCGCATGCGCGCCAGTGCCCGGTGAGTTCCACCAAATCAATGACTGGCCATTTGCTGGGTGCCGCAGGGGGCATTGAAGCGGTGTTTTGTTTGCTGGCGCTGCGCGATCAGGTTTTACCGCCCACCATAAATTTGGAGAACCCTTCGGCGGGCTGCGATTTGGATTTTGTGCCGCATACCGCCCGCCAAGTTAAAAATTTATCGGTGGTGATGTCCAATTCATTCGGTTTTGGCGGCACCAATGGCACGCTGATTTTTCAACGGATTTAGTCTTGATGCGCGGTGTGTGGCCTTATGACTAATTTTGGGGCTAATTCTGAGATACCACCGGCGGCGATACGCCCGATCATTACGCCGGTTGAGGGCATTGATGCCAGCGATTTTTCCCGGCTATTAACGCGGTCGCCACAGGTTTTCTCGCATCTCTTTGCGAGTTTGGCGGTGGCAGAACGCGCGGCAGGGTCAACGGGTAAAAATACGGCGCGTTGGTCAATTTTAATGGCCGCCTCGGAATCAGAGCTTCGCCTGAATGCACACGGCGTGCTGAGCGGCTCAGGGTGCGAGTCCCTTGCGTGTGCGCCGCATCGAACTAATTTTCTTGAGACTTGGCGCCAATGGGTGACGCAGCATCCCATTTTGGCGCGCGATGATGCCGCCGAGCTGCCTTTTGTGGGCGGTTGGAGTTTTTATCTCTCCTATGAATTTGCCGAGCAAATTGAGCCCAGCGTGACATTACCCGCGTTTGAGCCAGCTCAGCGCGTTGGGTTTCCGGTCGCCATCGCGCAATATCATGCCGCTGCGCTCATTTTCGATCACGAACGGGCGAAAACCTACCTTGTGCATGATGGCGTGCACCTCGCCACAGTCGCTGCGGTTAAAGCGGCGCTTGGCGCTATCACCGCGCCGGCAATTAACCCCTTGGCTGATTTAGGTAACACGCTGATTATTGAAGGATTAATTGCCGATGATTCAACGCGCTATCAGTCGGGTGTGCAGCAAATTTTAAATTATCTGCGGGCGGGCGATGTGTTTCAGGCGAATTTATCCCGTGCTTGGCGATTCTATGCCCCGCAAAAGGATGCCGGTGCGCGCATTTTCCGCCGCTTAGCTCGCTATAATCCGGCGCCTTTTTCGGCTTGGTATCGTTTAAACGAAGGGCAAATTATAAGCTCCTCGCCTGAGCGCCTAGCGGATCATCAGGCCGATCATAAAGCCCACGCGCAAGCCGGGTGGGTGTCAACGCGTCCCATCGCGGGCACCCGAAGGCGAGATGCCAACCCGGTGCGCGATGATGCTTTGCGGGCCGAATTGCAAGCGCACCCCAAAGAGCGCGCAGAGCATGTGATGATGATTGATTTAGAGCGCAACGACTTAGGCCGGGTGTGTCAGCCGGGCAGTGTGCAAGTCGATGAATTTATGGTGCTTGAATCGTTTGCGCATGTGCATCATTTGGTGTCCAACGTGCGTGGGCAGTTACAGGCCGGGCGTTCGGTATTCGATTTGCTGGCGGCGGTGTTTCCCGGCGGCACCATTACCGGCTGCCCCAAGGTGCGCTGCATGGAAATTTTGGCCGAGCTTGAGCAAACGGGTCGGGGGCCGTACACCGGAAGCGTGGGTTATTTGAGTTTGGATGGTCAGATGGATAGCAATATCCTGATTCGAACCGTGTTTTTAGCCGCCGATGGCATCGGTGAATTTCGCACGGGCGCGGGTATTGTGATGGATAGTGATCCGCTGCGTGAAACAATCGAGACCGAGGAAAAAGCACGAGGCTTATTATTGGCCCTCACCGAGCCTGCCGAGGGTTTTTTATGAGTTTTTTTGAGCCCGGCCTGCACGATCGGGGGCTGGCCTATGGCGATGGCTTGTTTGAAACGCTGCGCTTTGAGGCGGGTCGGCTCATGTTTTGGCCTGAGCATTTCGCACGGCTCACCTTCGGTTGCCGCGCGTTAGCACTGCCAGAGCCCGATGCTTTCGCGCTGCACGCGGCAATCCATACCGCTGTATTTAAAAGCGGTCGGTTCGATGCGGTAGTCAAGTTGATCTACACAGCCGGCGCGGGCGCGCGGGGGTACCAGCGCGCGCCAACACTCACCCCTAGCCTTGCCATTTTACTCAGCGATCTGCCCGAAACGCCGATTGCCTCAAGCCACAATGGCTTGGTTGTGGGCGTGCTGCCCGAGCAATCCACCGGCAGCCTGCCTAAGCTTAGCGGGCTGAAGCATTTGAATCGCTTGACCCAAGTATTAGCGCGCGCCGCTTGGCCCGCTGATGTGGATGAATGCCTGCTTTGCGATGCGCAAGGCCAGCTACTCGGCGGCACACAAAGTAACCTATGCTGGCTTGAAGGTAATGAATGGTTCACCCCGCCTATTGTCGGCACAGCAATTGCTGGCACGGCACGCGGGCTGCTTATTCGGCATTTTGGCGTAAAGGTAGCGCCTCTGGCTTGGGGGCGTTTATCGTTGGCGCGCGCGATGGTGCTTACCAATGCGGTGCGCGGCGTGCGCCCTGTGGGGCGAATTATTTGGCCTAAAGCCGCCTTGGGCGGAGTCGCGGCGCAACGCTTGGCTCTGGCACCGGCTCAAACCTTGGCTTTGGGCTGGCAGGCGTTGTCTTTGGCTGATCGCACGAATCATGCGGATGGTGCCTTGTTTCAACGCGCAGATTTAACCCAAACGGCTTGGGTTGAAAGCCTGCAGCGAGAGGGTTTTTTGGCCGTGTCGATTCACAATCCATGAGAGGCAATCCCCCCAAATGAAGCGCGCGCTGTTATTGCTCATCGTCTGGGGCACCGCCATGAGCTTGCTGGTGGGGCTTGTGCTGGGCGTCGGGTTGATGGGTTCCCACTTGATGCGCCCCCTACTGGCGCCCGATGCACCGGTTATTACGATCGAAATTCCCAGCGGTGCCGATGCCTTACGGGTTGCCCGAATTGCCGATGCGGCCGGCGCACGGCTTGATCCAACGCTGTTTGCATGGGTCGCGCGTCTGCGCGGGCAAGCGCGGGCTATTAAAGCGGGCGAGTACCAAATCACCGCGCAAGATCATCTCTTAAGCTGGCTTGATCGCTTGGTGGCAGGGGATGTGGTGCAGTATCGCCTCACCATTGCCGAGGGATCTACGGCGCAAGATTTTTTGAATGCGCTTGCAGCCGAGCCGGCGCTTAAGCATACGTTGCGGGGTTTAAATCAAGCGCAAATTATTAAAGCCTTGAATTTGCCGATACCCAATTTAGAAGGCTGGTTGTTCCCCAGTACCTATATTTTTAATCGAGGCACCACCGATCGAAAAATTGTGCAGGAAGCCTATCTCGGCATGAAAACACGGCTTGATGCCGCTTGGGCAACGCGCGCACCGGATCTGCCGCTTAAAACACCTTATGACGCGTTGATTCTGGCCTCTATTGTTGAAAAAGAAACCGGCTTGCCCGCCGAGCGGGCTGAAGTGGCCGGTGTGTTTGTGAACCGATTGAACCTAGGCATGCGCTTGCAAACAGATCCAACCGTAATTTATGGCGTGGCAATGGCAAGCCAAGGGCAGGTTGACGAGCTAACCGCGCCACGCAGCCTGACCGTAACCCAGCTGCGCAGCGATACACCCTATAACACCTATGTGCACACCGGTTTACCGCCGACGCCGATTGCGCTGCCATCAGCGGCGGCATTGCAAGCAGTTACGCATCCTGCTGCGACCGATGCCCTCTATTTTGTCGCCAATGGCACCGGCGGGCACACATTTTCGCGTACCCTACAGGGTCATAACCAAGCGGTACAAACCTGGCGCCGCTTAGAAAATAAACGCAATACCGCCGCCGAAAAATCGGCAATATCGCCCAAAGCCAACGAGCAAACTGTGAACCAGCCATGAATCATGCCGGAATTTTTATCACCCTTGAAGGGGTCGAGGGCGCAGGAAAATCGACCGCCGTGGCGGGTGTTGCCGCCTGGTTTAGCCAGCGTGGTTTTGAGGTTGAGTGCAGCCGTGAACCGGGCGGCACCCCGGTGGCTGAATCCATACGACAAATTTTACTGACCCCCGCCGCAGAAGCATTGGCCGAACCGGCCGAGCTGATGCTGATGTTTGCCGCCCGTGCGCAGCATGTGGCTCACCGAATCAAGCCCGCATTGGCCGCAGGCAAAGTTTTGATTTGTGATCGATTTACTGATTCATCGCGCGCGTACCAAGGTGCGGGGCGCGGGATGAATCGAACCTTCATCGAAACGTTGGCCAAAAGCGCCGAACAAGGCCTTGAACCTAACCTCACCTTGCTTTTGGATTTACCTGTGGCCGAGGGTTTGGCGCGGGCCGCCGCGCGCCGAGGCTTAAGCGCGCACGATCGCTTTGAGCGCGAATCCGCCGATTTTTTTGAGCGCATTCGCGCCGAGTTTTTGCACTTGGCCACCCTGCACCCCCGCTTTGCCGTTATCAAAGCGGCTGAGCCTTTGGCGGCAGTTCAAGCGCAAATTTACACCGTGTTGCAGGCTCGGTTTCCGTTGATTGCCGCCGTGCCGATGGGTGCACAGCATGGCTAAATCGGCACCGAGAAAAAAACCAATGGCCGATGCGGGCGTTGCAGATTGCGCGTGGCCAGAAGATCGCATCCAAGTATCTAAAACGCCTTGGTTGATTGCACCTTGGGCGCAGTTTCTTGCCATGCGGCAAGCCGATCGTTTGCCGCATGGCTTGCTGATTACCGGTGCTCGGGGTTTGGGGTTGATGAGTTTGGCCCGCCGCATCATGGCCTATTCACTGTGCCAATCGCCCATCACCACACCGGGCGCAGAAGGTGCTTGCCAAGTGTGCCCTGCCTGCCGACTACGGCTTGCCGGCACGCATCCCGATATTTTACAGTTGCTGGGCAGTGGTTCGGCGTTTGGCGTTTCTATCGATGACATTCGAGCGTTAATCGACGCCTTCAGCCTAACGCGCTATGGCGCGTTGCGTATTGCGCTAATTGAGCAGGCCGAACGTATGAATCGCAATGCGGCCAATAGCCTGCTGAAATTGCTCGAAGAACCGCCAACCGGTAGCTTGTTTTTGCTTACCGCTGAACGGGCAGATCTGCTCCCCGCGACCATTCGATCGCGCGTGCAGCGGTTGGTTGTTACCATGCCGACCCGCGCGGTGATGGTGCGCTGGTTGTGTGATACCCAAGGCGTGCCCGAGGCCGATGCGCAGATGCTCTGGTTTTTGGGTGAGGAGCAGCTGATGAGTGGCCAGCTCCCCAATTGGGATTGGATGGCGGTGACCCAAGCTTGGATTGCGCTGATGGCGGGGCATGGCGGGGTTTTAGTGACCGTGAACTGTTGGCAAAGCATCCCGCGCGATACCCTTGCCCGTTGGCTGTTGCGGCTTATGGTTGAGGTAATGCGGGTGCAGTCTGGCCTTGCCTGCGAAGCGCCAAGCAATTTAATCCCGCTCATCGAGCAACTGAGCCGCCAGCACACCCGGGTGCATTGGCTTAAATGTCATCACGTTTTGCTAGAGTTTCTTCAAACGGCAAACCACCCTCTTAATGATGAGCTGGCCTTTGAGCGACTCGCGCTGGATTTAACCGATCAAAGTTTGCAGACACGTCTTGCTTAGGGAACCTCTGATTGAATCCTTGGCCACGAAGGATTCAATCAGAGGTTCCTTGGCTTTTGGCTCCGCTAAGCTGCGCT
>DZCK01000146.1 GCA_022730245.1 Halothiobacillus neapolitanus | reverse complement strand
CGCACCAAGACTAAAAAAGTGGGGGTTTGGGTGGCGCCAAGGGAATCCAAATCGGAATCCAAATCGGGATTCCAATCAGGATCGTGGACGGGATACAGGCTTTCAAACAAGATCGTGTCGGGGTTAATCACCCACGTTGGGTTTAGGGCATCATCGTGCGGCGCGTGCGGACCGGGCACATCGGCGTTTTGGGGTTCATCATCGGCTGTTTTGAGCTCAAAGCAAGCCAGCTCGAATGCGGCGAGCTCAAGGTGCCCATCGCTTAAGGGATGCAGGGTTTGCGTATCCAGAAACTCGGCAAACTGCGCGGGTACGTCACCCAAAAAAGGCGAATGCTGCGGCTGGGTTTGAAAAAACAACTGCGTTAAGTCGCGCCAAGAGGCTAACCCCACCTTGGCGCTTAACCGAGGGTAGGCGAGTTCGAGCACGCCATCGAAGTTGTTAAAAAATAAGTGATGATAATGCTGCATCCGCGTGGCATCGCAGCCGGGCGGCAGGGGGCTGTTGTGCGGATCGCGAATGTAGGCGGCAAATTGCCGCTGTAGGCTTTGAAAATCGGTCATATCTGGTGCCCTGCGATAAGGCGGCCTTCGGCAAGACCGCGCCGAGTCTGACCCAAGACGCTGGCGGCAAGGGCGCGAATGTGCGCCACTTCACCCATTAATTCCCCGAGTGGCGGGATGTCAAAATCCCGCTCCAGCAAAGTGGGCACGGCACCCAACCGAGCATACGTATAGCTAAGCAAATCCCACACGGGGTCGCTAATGGGTGCGCCGTGGGTGTCGATAATTAAATCGGGTTCAAGCTGCAAATGCCCAGCCACATGCAAATAACGCACACGGGCGGGGGGCAAGGCATCAATAAACGCACGCGGATCGTACTGATGGTTAACGCTGTTGACATACACGTTATTCACGTCCAGCAATAAATCGCAATCGGCGCGCGCCAAAATCGTGGTAATAAACTCAAGCTCGGTTAACTCTGCCGTGGGCGCGGTGTAGTACGACACATTTTCAAGCACTAAGCGCTGCCCGAGCCGATCTTGCACCTGTTTTATGCGATCAACCACATGATTCACGGCGCCTTCGGTGAACGGAATCGGCATTAAATCATAGAGATGCGCGTTATCGCTGCAAAAGGAGAGGTGCTCGCTATACAGCACCGGCTGATAGCGATCGAGAAATTGTTTAATCGCATCAATAAACGCCCAATCTAAGGGCGCCGGCCCGCCAATCGAAAGCGATAAGCCATGCGTATAAAGGGGGTAGCGTTCAAGCAAGGCGTCAAAGCGGCGCTTGACCGCGCCACCTAAACGCAGCCAGTTTTCAGGTGCTACTTCTAAAAAATCTAAATCGGGCTGCGTGGTTTCAATCTCGTGCATTAAATTGCCCCGCCGTAAGCCCAAACCGACATCACCTGCGTTGGAAGCAAGAAAATCCACCACCCAAAAGCCCTCCCAATAAAAAACGCGCCGATCGAGGTTATCGAAACGGCGCGCGGTGATTAAATCACAAACTTAAAACTTAGCTTTTGTTCGCGTCGGTTTTATCAGCCGATTTATCTTTTTTCATGCTGCCGCCACAAGACGCGGCACCACCACAAGACATTTCAGCCAACTGCATGCTGCTGCCTTGGGCTGGGCTGCTCACAAAAGGGCTTTGGTTCGTGGCAGCCATCGCAGCGCCTGCGGCAACGGAGGCGGCGATGACGGTAGAAGCCAACAAAGTTTTTTGAATTGAACGCGTTTTCATCAAATAACACTCCCGAAAAATAAACAAAAAAACCATCAGAGAACGATTGCGGCAGCCACTTAAGTTATAGCACCCGCACCTTATATACGCAAGTTATGCACAAAAAGTTGCAGCCCGCGTTGAAAAAACCTAAGTTGCCGCCGGCAACGGTTGCCACGCACCGATTAAAACCACAGGCCCTTGGGGTTTGTTGCCAATGCTCGCGTGCGCCGGTTCTAAGCTAATGGCAAGTTTTGCGGCCTGCATACCACCCTGCCATAGCGCGGGCGATACCCGCAGGGTTTGCCCCACCTGCAAGGGCAAGCGCCCCACCGCAATCGTTTGCCCGCTGGCGGTGGCCAGCCACAAAACCGGCGCACGCCCTGCCGCCACTTGGCCACTGCGGGTCACCACAATATTCAGCTCGTTATCTTTAAAATTGCCCTGAACTTGCCAGGCCGGTGCGCCGGTTTCATTCAACGCCAGCACCGCCTCATGATGCCCGTTAAACGGTAACGTTTTGGGTATCGTAACGCTAATAGCCACCACCAAACCGACCATCGCCAGTAAAGCCGCCAACACTCAAGCTGAATATACGCATTGGCTCGCGAGTTGGGTGCAAAATTTTGCCCACGCGCCCGCGATCTGCCCTATAACGCACCCATTTTGACGCCAAAATCCACCGGCGGGGCGTGAACCACGCTACGGGTAATGAGCAAATCGACCCCGGTTGCCACAAATTCGACCGCATTACGCGCGGTGATGCCGCCCGCAGCCGAACCACAAGAGGCGGATTGATCCCCTTGAGCGCTGGCACCAAGCGCGTTAATGTCGCGGGCGATAGCTTGTCGCACTGAACCACGTCCGCGCCGGCCTTGGCAAGCAAAAGCGCCTCGGATTCGGCCTTTAGGAGTCTGTCGCCGCGAAATAACACCAGTCGCAAAACTGGGTTTTTTGATACGCTACGGCGCGCGCTAAAAATCGCCTTCGGCGATCACTTCACAGGATTCCTTATGATCGACTTCATGCAACATTATCTGGATGCCTTCATTTTAGGCATTTTAGGTTTAATGAGCTTTGTGCTGGTTTGGCTCAGCATTGAGCGGGTTTTATATTATCGGCACATTAAGCTTGAGCAATTCACCGATCGGGAATCGTTAAGCATTGCGCTTACCCATCATCTCACCGCGCTCTCGTCCATTGGGGCGAATGCGCCGTATGTCGGCTTGCTGGGCACTGTACTCGGCATTTTAATTACCTTTCACGAGCTGGGCCAAAGTGGGCATATCGCGGCTAATCAAATTATGCTGGGCTTGGCTTTAGCGTTAAAAGCTACGGCACTGGGCTTGGTGGTCGCGATACCTGCCATTTTGATTTACAACGGTTTTTTGCGAAAAATTGATGTGCTCACCGCGCGCTGGGGGCAAATGCAACGCGCGCAAGGTAAAAACTGCGATACCCAAGCGGGCTCTTGAGATGGCGATGCGACGTTTTGATCAAATTAATGTCATCCCCTTTATCGACATCATGTTGGTATTGCTGGCCATCGTGCTCACAACCGCCACGTTTATAACCCAGGGTGAAATCAGTGTGAATTTACCGCAAGCGGCATCGGCACAACCGGCCAGTAGCGAGCCTGCGCAGGTGATTACGATTGATGCCCAAGGCGCGTTATTTCTCGATGCGGCGCCCGTTTCGCTGGCTGAACTCAAGGCCCACTTAGATACCATCGCAAAAACCCAAGCCCTTGTGTTCCGCGTGGATAAAAAAACGGCATTTGGTGACTTTGTGGCAGTGATTGATGCGCTAAAAAGCCGTGGGCTTGAGCACTTAAGCATTCGAGCTGAGTCGGCGCAATGACGCCATCGCGGCTTGGTTTTTTAATCTCGCTCGTGCTACATGGCGGGCTGGCAG
>DZCK01000025.1 GCA_022730245.1 Halothiobacillus neapolitanus | reverse complement strand
GAGATGAAGGCAGTGATTCGGGGACATCAGCCATGAAAAAATCCTGAAAACAGTGGCGAGGCAGCCAATTATAGCCGCATTGGCGCATGGCTTTGAACGAAGCTTCGATTGACTTTGCGCGCACCCAATCGAAGAAACTTTAACGCGCTAAATTTTAAACCCGCTCACCATGGATCTCAACGCCTTCGAATCCTGCTGCACTGAAGCAACGGCTGCTTGAGCCGCCAACATATGCTCAGCATTCGCGGCCATCACCGCGATGAGCGCCTTTAAATCCGCGTGGAGTTGCTCGATCGTGTGTTGATGCGTCTCACTATTGCCTTCGACATGGGTAGTGGCTGCAACCGAATCCCCAATGGCCACCAAAACCTCGGCCAAATCAGTCTGCGCATCGGCCATCGCAGCCTTCGCTTGCTGTGCGTCATCGACCACCTCGCTCATCGTGTGATCGGCCACACCCACCTCGCGCGTTAAACGTTCCATCACGGCTGCAATTTGCACGGTCGCGTTCCGGCTGCGCAAAGCCAAGGCACGCACTTCTTCGGCCACCACGGCAAAGCCCCGCCCATGCTCACCGGCTCTGGCCGCTTCAATCGCGGCATTCAGCGCCAGCAAGTTGGTTTGATCGGCCACCGAGCTAATCATCTGCGTCATAATTGCAATTTCATCCTTAGCGGCCACGAGCGCGCGAATATGCGCCATCGCCGCATTCATTCGCGCTACGGCCGATTGAATCGAAGTCATGCTGCGGCTTATTTGCCCTTGGCTCTGCTCCGAGCGCGACTGCATCGCCCGCGCCTGCAAGCCCGCATGCCGCAAGGCATCGGTGAGCGCAACGCCACTCAAGGAAAGATGATCCACCGCTTTAACGACGCGATCGCGCTGAATCTGCACGCGATTCTGCTCGCTTGTGACTAAACCAATCTGCTGATCTAAGGTAGCCGCAGCCGCCTGCATAGAGGCACTCCCCTGATTTATATCCCCAATTTGGCCATGAAGCGTATCGATCATGCCGTTGAAGCTATCGGAAATATCACCTATCGCATCGGC
This sequence comes from Halothiobacillus neapolitanus, assembly GCA_022730245.1. GTDB lineage: Bacteria > Pseudomonadota > Gammaproteobacteria > Halothiobacillales > Halothiobacillaceae > Halothiobacillus > Halothiobacillus neapolitanus_A. The sequence continues at coordinate 15,777 of DZCK01000025.1, read as the reverse complement.
GCTCTGCACCCCACATTTTCGGGTTAAATCGCCTTGTCGAACCGACGCTGCGAGTTGCGCGATTTTAGAAAGCTGGCGCAGCATCACCCAATGCGTTAACCAATAATTGACAAAACCGACCGTAATGCCTGCCGCCACGCAACCCAGCACAAACCAGCCCAGCATGCCCGCGCGAAAGTGCACAAAAAAACTCGCAAACACAGGGAAAACCGTTCCCATGCCAACACCCATGGCGATAAATGACCACTTTAACCGTCGCAAAATACTGGCGTTTTTAATCATGTCGGCTCAATCGAAGGGGGTTAATGCAGCGGGATTTTGGCAAAAATAAGTTTGCCTTCCTTTTTATCGTCATGCAAACATAATACTTGAGCCTTGGCATTCAATGCACCGCGATACCCACATCTTGCCCCCATTTGGGAATCGGCGTTGCTATCATGGCAACCATGAATGAAAAAACGCACGAACTTGCCCAAAATAACGCCGAATGCGCTCGGTTGGCGCGCCCCATTGGCAGTGGTTTTCGCTACGCTTGCCTCACGCTCTCAAGCGCTCATTTGCATGCCATCACCGCACTCAAGGCGCTGGATGTCACCCTATCTGATATTACCCACACCATCAGTGAGCCCCGGGTGGCGAGCGCCAAGCTTGATTGGTGGCGCAGCGCATTGCATGAAGCCACCGAGCAAAATACCGCCGCCCATCCCATTCTGGCAGCACTCCTCGCCTCGGTAGATGCACCAACCTTAAAAAAACTCGTGCCTCATCTTGAGGCGCGTCTGGGCAGTGCCTTGCTCGAACTCGATTACCAAGGGTTTGAAACCCCAGCCGATTTATCCGCTTATCTAGATGCCCGAGGCGGCGCGCAATTCGCGCTCTATTGCGCGCTTTTGCCCATCGATTCTGCGCTAGAGCCGCCCGTGCGAACCTTAGGCGCCCTGCAACATCGGCTGCATTGTTTGCAATTTCTTGGCCGAGATCGCGCGCACGGCTTTATCTACCTACCCGCCGAGCGCATGGCCGCACACAAGCTCAGCGAGGCGGATATGCACCACCCCGATGCGGCAAAATTATTCGCGCCCCTGCTGCAACAAGAATTAGCTGATCTTCGCTGTGATTATGAAAAAGCCGTCTCAGCGGTGCGTCAAAATAATCGTTATCCGCCCAAATTCTTTCGTGCACTCATCGCGCTTGATCGCGCCCGCATTCGCTTACTGCAACGCAGTTCGGTTGATGTGATAAGCCAACGCCCCGAGCGTGCGCCGATTGCGGAACTGATTACCGCCTGGTGGGCAGCAAAACGCCCCATTCCGCCTGCCCGATAACGCGGCGCGGCATCACATCTATTTAACTCTAACGGCAAAATTTACCCATGAATCCCCCCCAACCCAACCGCTTATTCGCCGACCAAATTATTGTGATTAATGGCGCCACCGGCAGCATTGGCCAAGCGATTGCTTTTGATTTGCAGCGGCAAGGCGCGCAGCTGATTTTATTTGGCCGCAAAAGTGATCGCTTAAATCAACTGGCCGACACCCTAACCCAAGAACTCAGCGAAGCCGATCGTCACCGCGCGCCGCTCATTCAAACGGTTGATTTTTCGGGCGCCGCGTTAGAAGACTACCAAACCTTAACGGATGCCATCGCGAGCACCGTCGGGCGCATCGACATGCTCATCCATGCCATGGGTCAAGGGGGGCAACTCAGCCCGCTCGCGCACAGCGATGTACTTAAATTTCAAGAAAGCCTGCATCTCAATCTCATGGCACCCTTTGCCTTAACGCGCAGCTTATGGCCGCTGCTCGAACCAGCGCCAGCGCCCACGGCGCAAACCAGCGCCTCAGGGCACAGCGCCCCGCGCACCCGCAAGCCCCAAATCGTATTTTTTACCGACCGGGGCACCCCCGCTTTCGGCAACGCCTACACACTGGCGCATGCCGCGCTGGCGCGGATGATCGAACAATGGGCATTTGAAACCACCGCCGTGCGCATCAATGGGCTAGACCCAGGCCCCACACACAGCGGCCTGCGGCAATATCGCTTTCCCGGCGAGGCCAAAACCGAACGTGCGGAGGCGAATGAACTGCTCCCTGCCCTGCATAAAGTGCTGCTCGATGAAACCTGCCACGGCCAGATCATTCGGCTGCAACCCGACCGAATTTAAGCCATTCTGGTATATTCAGCCGCAACAATGCTTGAATTTTTATCGAAACCCAATCACTCAAGGTAAATACAATGCTCTCCATGCAAGTTAGTGGTTTATTCGGTTTTATTATTTTAGCGCTCGATATCTGGGCCATAATTCGCGTCATACAAAGCAATGCTGGGGCTGGCGTTAAAACCTTATGGGTTTTGCTGATTATTTTTTTACCCATCCTCGGGCTGATTTTATGGGCACTGCTCGGCCCCAAGGGATAAAGGACTCACCCGATGAATGAATCATCCACGCTTCTTCTGGGTGCCGGCACCCACCCTGCCTTCATTCAAAACCGCATGATTAATCGCCACGGATTAATTGCCGGTGCCACGGGCACAGGCAAAACGGTGACCTTGCAGGTATTGGCAGAACAATTCTCGCGCCTTGGCACACCGGTTTTTGTTGCTGATATTAAAGGGGATTTATCCGGCATTGCGCTCGCGGGCAAGCCCCACCCCAAGATAAGTGAACGCGCGCTTAAAATGGGGCTAGAGCCCATTCCCTTCTCGCCTAATCCCGTGATTTTCTGGGATGTATACGGCGAAAAAGGGCACCCCTTGCGCCTCACCCTAAGTGAGCTTGGGCCTGTGGTGTTGGCTCGATTGCTTGGCCTGAATGATTTACAAGAAGATGTTTTGAACATTGCGTTTCAAATTGCCGATGACCAAGGCTTGTTGCTGCTGGACTTCAAAGATTTTGAAGCCCTGCTGCGCCACCTAGATGAGGCAGGCGATACTTATCAGGCAACTTATGGCCGCATTTCAGCGCCCACGCTCGGTGCCATTATGCGGGCGGTGACTGCGTTTAAACGCGAGGGCGCGGCCGCGCTGTTTGGTGAACCAGCCATCACGCTGGATGATTTATTAATCCAATCCGATAGCGGCGCGGGCATGATTCACGTCCTTGCCGCCGACCGTCTGTATCGCGAAGGGCCTAAGGTCTATGCCGCCCTGCTGTTGTGGCTGCTCTCCGAGCTCTTTGAAAAAATGCCCGAAGTGGGCGATGTGGATGTGCCTAAATTTGTGCTTTTTTTCGATGAAGCACATCTGTTATTCGATGATGCGCCCAAACCCCTGCTCGATAAAATCGAACAAGTCGTGCGCCTCGTGCGCTCCAAAGGCGTGGGGGTATATTTTGTGACCCAAAACCCGCTCGATTTACCCGAAACGGTATTAGGCCAGCTCGGGAACCGAGTGCAACACGCCCTGCGCGCCTTTACCCCGCGCGATCAAAAGGCCGTGCGCGCCGCAGCGCAAACCTTTCGCAGCAATGCGGCTGTTGATGTTGAAACGGTCATCACAACCTTAGGCGTGGGCGAAGCGCTCGTATCCTGCTTAGATGCCAAAGGCATGCCCACACCGGTTGAGCAGGTTTTGCTGCGCCCACCGATGAGCCGCATAGGCCCGCTTTTAGACGAAGAGCGCGCCACCATCATGCAGCGCTCGCGCTATCGTGGCCGCTTCGACACCTTGGTCGATCGAGAATCGGCCTATGAACTGCTCAAAAGCCGTGCAGAACAGGCGCAACAAATCAACGCCGCAACGCCGCCCGTCATCAGCCAAACCCCAAGCCATGCGCCCACCCGTACACGCCAAACCCCCATTGAAGCCTTTATCGGCAGTGCCGCACGCGCCATTGGCAGCCAGCTTGGCCGGCAACTCATTCGTTCGGTCTTAGGCAGCCTTAAGCGGTAATGCGCTTTCGCTTTAAGCGCCAAACACGATAAGCTCATGCCAACCCACTTTAATTACGAGGATTTTTTATGCACCGCACAACCCCACCGATGACTGCGATTAAACGCCTCCTGCTGGGTGGCTCGCTCGCGCTGCTCGTAACCAGTGTGACCGGTTGCGCCAATAATCCGCCCGCCGCCAGCACCCCCGCACCGGTAAAAAATACGGCTGCATCCAGCGCAGATACCTACAATGAGTTTGAAACCACCAACGAGGCCGTAAATTTTCTCGGTGGCTCGGCCGAAGGCATTGCCAAACTCATCGACAAAGCGTTTGCCGACCAAGGCCGCCCGAACGCCTATATTAAAGGCGAAGAAGCCGGTGGCGCCATCGTGCTGGGTGTGCGCTATGGCAAAGGCGAGCTGGTCACAAAATCTGGCCAGCGCACCACCGTCTACTGGCAAGGCCCATCGATCGGCTGGGATTTTGGTGCCGATGCCGGCAAAGTATTTATTCTGGTTTACGACTTACCCAACACCGATTTAATTTTCCAGCGCTTTGCCGGGGTTAATGGCTCCTTGTTTTTTGTGGGTGGCGTAGGAATGAATTACTTGCGCTCACAAAACATTGTGGTTGCCCCCATTCATGTGGGCGTAGGATTACGCCTTGGCGCATCGGTGGGGTATATGCAATTTACCCGCGACCAATCGTACCTGCCGTTTTAATTAGTTAGTTAATTGGTTGGCCGCCCACACAAAACCCCCAATTAACGGGGGTTTTTTATGAATGGCTATGAAACAAATAAGCCGTTAACGCCAAGCCCAGCAAAGCGACCAACACATTATTAATTGCCCCCATCTGCACCCAATACCCGGCCGGAATTTCAATCGGGCGCAGGGTTTTGAGTGTGGTGCGATATTGCACCACAGCCGCCCCCGATGACACAGCGCCCAACACAATAAACGCCAGCCCAATCCAAAAAGAAAACCCCCGATCCAGCGCCGAGGTGGGCAGTTTGGCCAGCATAGTCACAAACAAATCGAAGCGCTCAATCACAAAACCAAAGGCCATCAACGTAAGCCCCGTGCGATTCCACGCCATTAATGTGCGCTCGGCCGCAAAAAACACCCGTGGATCATTCAAATCTGACATAAACGCCCCTTAAACTTAAACAACTTAAAAGCCAACCGATACCGAGCACCAGAATATCAAATTGCGCTGCAACGCTTGCCTTCATAAAATATTCATAGGATTTACGCAGGCGATGGATTTGCCCCTCGCCCCTCGTGGGCTGGGGTGAGAGGCTAAAACGAATGCTTCGCGCAAATCCTAATTAATATTCTTTATCATCCAGCCCACGCTACTTGCCTCGGCCTAAATACCCCGATGCTGCGAAGCGCGGAACTGGCTTGGCCCTGTAGCCCCCGAAGGCGTTAATCCGAGGTTACTTATGCTTTCCCAAATCAATGCACGCGCCCTACTCATTGGGGATCGCCTTGATCTTCGCGCGCTAGAAACCGCCGAGCGACTCGCCACTGCCCCGCTCACCATCGCCGTGGGCGCACGCGGCAAGGCTGTGCTGTTTCGCTATGGCGCTGTGGTGTTATTTGATGTGGATGCGGCAGAAGAGCTCGCTTTTCTAAACCATATTCAGCCGCTGGTTAGCGAGGCGGCCTCTAAACCCGAGGTTGAAACCTTAACGCTTTGGCTCACCAAAGAAGTGCCTGAAGGCATGAATAAAAACCTTCTCGCCTTGCACGATTTATCGCTGGGACGCTTACAAGTGGTTGCCGATGTGCTCGCCAAAAGCAGCATTCTCGGTCTCTATGAAAAACGCGTGGCCGCCAGCTTTGAGCTGATCGAGCCCTTAGCCAAAGAGCTTAAGCAACGGGGGCGTGGCTCTCGCCGTGGCCGAGATTTAGTTAGCCATATCGGCACCGCATTACTTACCCAGCATCGCATGGTGGGGCGCGCTGAAATCATCGAAAAACCCGAGCTTTTATGGGAGCGCCCAGAACTCGAACCACTTTTTTTAAAGCTAGAGGATGAGTTCGAGCTCAAAGAACGCGCGCATACACTGGAACGCAAGCTCGAACTCATTACCCGCACCGCCGAAACGCTGCTGGATTTACTCCAAGCGAATCGGGCGCTCAGGGTGGAATGGTATATCACCTTATTAATTGTGGTTGAAATTGGTCTAACCCTCTACGAGCTCTTTATCCGGGGGCATACCGGCGGGTAACCGTTCAAAACGCTTGATTTGATGAAATCGGCGCATCATGCAACTGTTTTGTCACAAACATTAATCGGTATAATCGCGACGCCTTGAGAATAATAAAACAGGGGGAGCCCCATGAAATCAGATCTCGCAGAGCGGATTGCTAACAATCCCGATTTTCAAGAACTCGTTCGCAGAAGAACCGGTTACGGCTGGATGATGGCCGCCTTGATGATTGTCGTTTATTTCGCTTTCATTCTTACTATTGCGTATTTTCCGTCCCTGCTGGCCATCAAAATTGCCGCAGGTTCGCCCATTTCACTGGGCATTTTGCTGGGTTTTCTCATTTTGGTCTTCGCGTTCGTATTAACCGGCCTTTATGTGCATAAAGCCAATACGCAATTTGATGAACTCACCGACAAAATTAAGGAATCGGCCCTATGAACAACCCCCTACTCATCCTCGCCGGGTTAGCCGCCCTCATGACGGGCGTGTTTTTTTCTGCGGGCGCTTTTGCCGCCGATGCGGCCCCAAAATCCATCAACGTACCTGCCGTTACCATGTTTATCGCGTTTGTCGCGCTCACGCTGTTTATCACCTACTGGGCAGCGCAGCGCACCCGCACTGCTAAAGATTTCTACGCAGCCGGCGGCAACATTACCGGCTTTCAAAATGGCCTCGCGCTCGCGGGTGATTACATGTCGGCGGCCTCCTTCCTTGGGATTGCAGGCTTAGTGTATGCCAATGGGTTCGATGGCTTAATTTACTCCATCGGCTTTTTGGTTGGCTGGCCGATTATGCTATTTATGCTGGCAGAAAAGCTCCGTAACCTCGGTAAATATACTTTTGCCGATGTGGCCTCGTATCGCTTATCACAAATCCCGATTCGCACCGTGGCGGCGGTATCCTCCCTCGTTGTGGTCTTAATGTATCTCATCGCTCAAATGGTCGGCGCGGGCAAGCTCATTGAGGTTTTGTTCGGCTTACCCTATACCTACGCGGTGGTTATCGTGGGTGTATTGATGATTATTTATGTCACCTTCGGCGGCATGCTCGCCACCACTTGGGTGCAAATTATCAAAGCCATTTTGCTGCTTTCGGGCGCCACCTTTATGGCCTTGGCGGTAATGTACAGCTTCGGGTTCGATTTTAATGCCATGTTCACCAAAGCCATTGAAATTAGCCCGAAACACGATGCGATTATGGCGCCCGGCAGTTTGATTCACGACCCGATTACTGCCATCTCCTTGGGCTTGGCGCTCATGTTTGGCGTGGCGGGTTTACCGCATATTTTAATGCGTTTTTTCACGGTGACTAACGCCAAAGAAGCCCGTCGCTCGGTGTTTGTGGCCACCGGCTTTATTGGCTATTTTTATGTGCTGACCTTCATCATAGGCTTTGGCGCCATCATCATGGTGTCGACCAATCCCGCCTACCTTGATGCCGCGCACAAGCTCATTGGCGGCAATAACATGGCGGCGATTCACCTCTCACAAGCCATTGGCGGCAACCTGTTTTTAGGCTTTATCTCGGCCGTGGCATTTGCCACCATTCTCGCCGTGGTGTCGGGCTTAACCTTAGCGGGCGCTTCTGCGGTATCGCACGATTTGTACGCCAGTGCGTTCCGCCATGGCCGGGTCGATGAGAAAACCGAAATGCGCGCCTCGCGCTATGCCACCATCGCCTTGGGTATCGTGGCAATTTTCTTAGGCATCGCCTTTGAAAATCAGAATATTGCCTTCATGGTGGGCTTGGCTTTTGCGGTTGCCGCCTCAGCCAACTTCCCAATTCTGTTCTTGGCCATTTACTGGAAAAACCTCACCACGCGCGGTGCCGTTGCCGGCGGCTTGGGTGGGCTTTTGACCGCCGTTACCTTGGTTGTGCTATCCAAAACCGTTTGGGTGGATGTGTTCCATTTCACCGCCCCCATCGTGCCGTATAAAGACCCAGCCATTTTCTCTATGCCGGTGGCGTTCTTTATGGCGTGGTTCTTCTCGGTAACCGATAAGAGCGCGCGCGCCATTCAAGAACGTGCGCTGTTCCATGCACAATATGTGCGTTCAGAAACGGGCATTGGCGCCGAAGAGGCTGCTAAACATTAAGCGATTGGCGCTACGGCATTAAAAAACACAAACCCCACATCAGTGGGGTTTTTTATGCATCAAGCCAACACAATCACACGCTAACGCATAAAAAGCTTAGGGCCGCGCTTGGTAGAACGTAATGGGCGATGTTTGCACTTCTCGCGCTTTTTGCTGCATAACATTGCGTTTAATTTTGCCCACCACATGCATTTCGCAGGGTTTGCAATCAAACACGAGTTTAAGTTTCTCACTGCCATTCATCAGCATGAGTGGTTCGGCTTTAATCGTGCCGTGCACGCCAGTCACACCACGGGTTTGCTTAGGACACAAGCTTAAGGAGTACCGCACGCAGTGCTTGGTAATCATTAAAGACACTTCGCCTTCTTCCTCGTGGCTTTCAAACGCCGCTTCAATCACTTTAACCCCATGTTTTGCATAAAAATCATGGGCTTTTTGATTAAATACATTGGCCAAATAACTTAACGAGTCTTGCGGATAAGGCACGGGGGGCACAATGGCCGCTTTGCGCGGTAATGGCGGTAAGGCGGCCTTGCGCACTTCTTCTAAGGCGTCAACCGCCTCGCGCCGTAAGGCATTCAAGGCAGACGCAGGCACAAACCACGGCTGACTTAAATTCAAATTCAGTTCGGTGAGATTAAAAATCGTGGTGCCCAGCTTGCTTAAATGCTCGTGCAAACTCGCCTCGGCGCGTGCCGCATCGTTAGGCGCGGCTTTTTCTATGGGGTGTTGAACGGTTGCCGCGCAGCCATCCTCATCAATCAAGGTCAGCGCCAAGCCATCTGCCGTATCTTCCAGCAACAGGCCAACGCCAATGCGCCGCTCGGCAGATTTTTTATCCATCAAGCGCTGCCAATTCATGTCGCGGTTGCGGTTAATCATGGTGCCGACCCGCAAATGCCGTAACTGGCTGATGGGGTCTTTCGGCACCACGCGCCAGTGGTTACTATTTAAGCGCTCGGCCGTATTAATGGCCATACCGAGAAGCTCGTTCTGCAAATCAAAATAGCACAGGCCATCGCCGTTATTCAGCACCGCATCGGTTTCCAGCTCCACCGAGTCTTTATTCATTTTGCTAACAAAACCCACGGGCAAGCCAGGGTTTTTAGGCGAATCGAATGCGCCAATGTCCTCTCGCCGACCTTGGACAAAATAGTCGCTCGCGGCGCGGTTAAAGTTTTGATCGGGGTCGGGGGTGAATAAAAATGTACTTTTACCGCTGGAGACGGCAGATAAATCGGTGCGCGCTTCTAAGATGACATCAAGTAATTGGCGATAATGGGCGGTGATGTTTTTCACATAACCCATATCTTTGTAGCGGCCTTCAATTTTAAAACTGCGGATACCCGCATCGACCAACGCGGCCATATTCGCGCTTTGGTTGTTATCTTTGAGTGAAAGCACGTGTTTATCGTGGGCAATCACCCCGCCCGCCGCATCCAGCACTTGGTAGGGTAAGCGGCAGGCTTGGTTACACTCGCCCCGATTCGCGCTGCGCCCCGTATGGGCTTCCGAAATAAAACACTGCCCTGAATAGGCCACACACAGTGCGCCATGCACAAAAAATTCCAGAGGCACATCGGTTGCGGCGCGGATGGCCGCAATTTGGTTCAAATCCAGCTCGCGCGCGAGTACCAATTGCGAGAAACCAACATCTTGCAGAAAACGCGCCTTTTCTGGCGTGCGAATATCGCATTGGGTGCTGGCATGCAGCTCGATATTGGGCAAATCAAGCTCAAGCAGCCCCATATCTTGAATAATCAGCGCATCCACGCCCGCATCGGCCATTTGCCCAATCATTTTGCGTGCGGGTTCGAGTTCGTCATCGCGCAAAATGGTGTTGAGCGTTACAAAAATCCGCGCGTGAAAGCGGTGCGCATAATTAACCAAGCGGGCAATATCGGCCACCGAATTATCGGCACTTTTACGCGCCCCAAAGCCAGGCCCGCCGATATAAACCGCATCGGCACCATGGTTAATCGCCTCGATGCCAATATCGGCATCGCGGGCGGGCGAGAGCAACTCAATTTGTTGATTATTCATAAGTTATCCCCGCATCCCAATGCCGCGATGAAACAAAAACAACGTGAAGCTGTACAACACGATAATGGCCGCAATCAAAATCAAATAGGTGCTATAGACCGGCACATCGGAAATGCCGAGCATGGCATGGCGAAAACCACTGATGATGTACAAAATCGGGTTAAACAGCGATACCTGCTGCCAAAATGGCGGCAACATCTGAATCGAGTAAAACACGCCGCCCAAATAGGTGAGCGGGGTGAGCACGAACGTGGGCACAATCGAGATGTGATCAAAACTATTGGCGTAAATGGCATTAATCATCCCACCGAGTGAAAACACGGCAGAGGTTAGCACCATCACAAAAATTAAAGCAGTAAAATCATGCACTTGAATTTTTGCAAAAAACACCGCGACAAACGTAACCGCTGCGCCCACCGCCAGCCCGCGCGCCACGCCGCCCGCGAGATAACCTAAAACAATCAGCCAATGCGGCATGGGCGATACCAACAATTCTTCGATATGGCGCGCAAATTTCGCCCCATAAAACGAGGACACCACATTCGCGTAACTTTGGGTAATGACCGACATCAAAATCAGCCCCGGCACTAAAAAGCTAATATAGGGTACGCCCTCAATCTTGCCCACGCGCGGGCCAATTAAATGCCCGAATACAATAAAATACAGCGAGGTCATAATCATCGGCGGCAGGATGGTTTGCACCCAAATGCGGCCAAAACGCAACACTTCGCGCGTAAGCAACATAGAAAAAGCATGCCACATTTGCGCCGGACTAAGCCCACGACGGGGTTTTGGGAATGCCCCCGAGATCGGTAACTCAGGTTGAGGCGGGCGGCGGCTCATTGACTTGCCTCATTGCTTTGATTAACGAGTTTCAAAAAAAGCTCTTCCAAACGATTGGTTTTATTTTTCATTCGTACTACCTCAATCCCTCGGCCACGCAATACCTCAAACACCTCTGATAACGATTGCCCCTGCACCAAATCCACCTCAAGCACATCGGGCTCGATGATCCGCGCATCCGCAGCGGGGATAACCGGCAGCGAGACAATCGCCTGATTGCAATACAAAACAAACGTTTCCTGCGCTACCGTGCCCAACAAATCGCGCATATTGGTATGTTTGATAATTCGCCCTTCGTTAATGATGGCGATATTGCGGCAGAGTTGTTCGGCTTCTTCTAAATAATGCGTGGTGAGAATAATGGTGGTGCCCGCCGCGTTAATGTCGCTTAAAAACTGCCACATGCCACGCCGCAATTCGATATCGACCCCCGCCGTGGGTTCATCCAAAATGAGCAAGCGCGGCTCGTGCACCAGCGCGCGCGCTATCATCAAACGGCGCTTCATGCCGCCCGAAAGCTGGCGCGACATGGTTTTGCGCTTATCCCACAAACCCAGTTGCTTTAATAAAATCTCGCTGCGCTCGCGGGCCTTTTGACGGGTTAAGCCATAAAAGCCGCCTTGGTTAATAACCACCTCTTCCACTGGCTCAAACTGATTAAAGTTAAATTCCTGCGGCACCACGCCGATTTGCATTTTGACCCAGTTGCGTTCGGTGTCTAAATCGTGGCCGAAGACTTTAACCACACCTTCAGATTTATTCACCAGCGAACACAAAATACTGATGGTGGTGGATTTTCCCGCCCCATTGGGGCCGAGTAAGGCAAAAAAATCCCCCGGCTCAATAGCCAAATCAATGCCTTTGAGCGCCTCGACGCCGCCGGCATAGGTTTTTTTTAAGCGATAAATTTCAACAGCAAAAGTCATAAATTCTCAAACTATTTATTAGGTGAGGCAGCAGGCAAGTGCCAATGATAGACGATCCCCAAACCCCGCACGCTGAGCGTCACGATAAAGCCCAGCACTAAGGCTAAAAACGGTTGATGCAGCAGCGTGGCCAGCAGCACATAAACCACCCCACCCAGCAAGGCGGCACTGGCATACACTTCCCGATGCAGCAGCAGGGGTGGTTCACCGGCCAGCACATCGCGGATTAACCCGCCAAAGGCGGCGGTCATCATGCCCATCACAATCGCAATGAAGGGGTTAACCCCCATGCCAAGGGCGATTTGCACGCCCAGCACGCTAAAGGCGGCAAGCCCAACGGCATCGGCCCAAAGCAGCCAAGAAAGCCTGCGATGCACATGTTGCACAAAATAAAAGGTGACCAGTGCGCTGACCACACAAAGGGCAATATATTCCCAGTGCGCCACCCAAAACACGGGCCTGGCCAAAATCAAATCACGCAGGGTGCCCCCACCAATGCCGGTTACGGTGGCCAAAATGGCAAAGCCCATCCAATCCATGCCCTTGCGCGCGGCCACCAAGGCGCCAGAAACGGCAAATACAACCGTGCCAAAATAATCTAAACCACGCAATACATCGGCAAGCACCACAGCCGCTATCCTTAATTTTTAAATTCAGAGGAAAATGCTCAGGCGAACCGCCCAAAACAATTTGCTATTGTATGCGAATGCGCCAAGACAAGGGCGCCCGAATTTATCCCAGAGTGCCCCCATGAACCCGACCCCTCCCCCGACCGATGCTGGCTTATTTAATATTGATTTAATCCGTCGCTACGATAAATCGGGGCCGCGCTACACCTCATACCCCACGGCAGTGCAGTTTCATGATGCCTTTACCGAGGATGATTATCGTGCCGCCGCCGAGCGCTCCAATGCCCTCGGGGGGGCTTTATCGATTTACACCCACATCCCTTTTTGCGACACCGTGTGTTATTACTGCGCCTGCAACAAGGTGGTCACGAAAGATCGCGGGCGCGCCCAGCCGTATGTGGATGATGTTGTGAATGAAATAGCCCTGCATGGCCGCCTATTTGGCGAAGGCCGCATGGTCGATCAGCTGCACTGGGGCGGTGGCACCCCCACCTTTTTATCAAACAATCAAATGCGCCAATTAATGACCGGGATTGGCCAGAACTTTGCGCTCAAAACCGATGATACCGGCGAGTATTCGATCGAAATCGACCCGCGTGAAGCCGATGCCCGCACCATCGCGGTACTGCGTGAATTGGGCTTTAATCGCATAAGCTTAGGCGTGCAGGATTTCAACGAACAGGTTCAAGCCGCCGTAAACCGCATTCAAAGTGAAGCCGAAACTCGGGTCGTGATGGATGCCGCGCGGGCAGAAGGCTTTCATGGCATAAGCTTAGATTTAATTTACGGTTTGCCGCATCAAACCCGATCTTCCTTCATGAAAACCTTAGATACCGTGATTGATATGGCGCCCGATCGCCTGTCGATTTTCAACTATGCCCACCTGCCCACCCGCTTTAAACCGCAACGGCGCATCAATACCGATGAACTCCCCCATGCAGCTGAAAAATTACGCATTCTGGGCGGCAGTATTGAGCGCTTAGCCGATGCCGGCTACGTGCTGATCGGGATGGATCACTTCGCCAAACCGACCGATCCGCTCGCTATCGCCCAGAAAAATGGCACCCTGCATCGAAACTTCCAAGGCTATTCAACCCACGCCGAATGCGACATGGTGGCCTTCGGCGTATCGTCCATTAGCCAAGTGGGGGGCGTGTTTAGCCAAAACACTAAAGACTTGGTGGCCTATCACGAGGCCGTCGCAGCAGGCCACCTGCCGATTGAGCGCGGCTATGTCTTAACCCCAGAAGATCATCTGCGGCGCCGCGTCATTAGCGATTTAATCAGCCATTTCAAGGTTGATTTCATAGCGATTAATCACCTGTACGGCATTGACTTTAAACATCATTTCGCCGCCGCCCTACAAGAACTGGCACCCATGCAGGCCGATGATTTAGTGTGCATTAATACTGATTCGATTGAAGTATTGCCACGCGGCAAACTGCTGATTCGGAACATTTGTATGGCATTCGATGAATATTTAAGCGCTGAGGGCATGCAGCGCTTCTCGAAAGTGATTTAACGCCACAATAATCCCAGCAGGGCAAGCGCTTCGCCATTGCGGCGAACACTTAACGCACCATCTCGCCCAAGCCTTTAATTATTAAGGCCAAATCGGCGGAAATACCCCATCACCCGATCCGATAAACCGGCCAAAACAGGTTTAACCGATTGAGCCACTGAATGGCGTTTTTGCATTTCCGGCTGAGTTTGCAGCACTTGGTGATAATCCAACGCAGATTGCACATTTTTAACAAAAGTGCCCACATGGCCGGGTTTCGGGTGGAAGCGGAATACTTGGCCTTGGTTAATCAGCTCGACCAGTAATTCATAATCGCGCAATTGCGTGAGCACAATCGTCACTAACTGCGGATGCGTTTGTTTGAGCGCTTTAATTGCGCCCACATGACTGGCTTGGCCATCTTGCACATCGGTGACCATCACGCCGATATTTTCGGTGCTTAAAAGCGCGAGCGCCTCATCCATATCGCGCGCCCAATGCAGGCGGTTATTGCTGGGGGTGGCGCGCTTCACCAGCTCATAAGCCGCTGGATCGCGATCCAGCACCATAATGCCCGGGGCATCAATGACCGTAGCCTGCACGGCGAGGGCATCGGAGCCCGATTGAGCTCGCCTTGCTGCTGCTATAAAGTTGAGCTCAGCCACATGCGCGGCTGCCCGTACATCGGCCCGAATTTGCTCGGTATCCCAGGGTTTTTGCAAAAATCGGAATATCTCACCTTCATTCACCGAGCCAATCACGGCGGCTAAATCGGCATATCCGGTTAATAGGAGCCGCATGGTATGGGGCGATACTTCGCGAATGCCACGCAACACATCAACGCCGGGCATAATGGGCATCCGTTGATCGGATATCACCACGGCGACGGGTTGCTCTTGCGCAATCTTAATCGCCTCATGGCCATTATCGGTGGTTAAAACATTAAACTCATTGCGAAACAGCATTTTGAGTGAGCGGGTAATGCGGGCTTCATCATCCACTAATAACAAGGTGGGTTTGATATTGGGGTCAATCATTTAAGGTTCCTCAAGAGCGTGTCATTTAGGCGGACCGCGCCATAACCGGCTCGTCGGTTAAAAGCGCCTCGGGCGTTAATGGCATCCTTGCACTGGGGGAATCCAAAGGAGTATCAGGGCGTTGCATTGGCAAGCTAATTTCAAATCGGGTCCCCACACCCGCTTTGGTGGCAAGGCGAATATCACCGCCATGATCTTTGATAATGCGGTAGCTAATCGATAACCCGAGCCCCGTGCCTTCGCCCACTTTTTTCGTGGTGTAGAACGGTTCAAAAATCCGCGCAACATGCTCATCTGAAATGCCACTGCCGTTATCCTCAATGCTGATGCAAACAAATTCGCCCCGCGTGTAGGTGCGCAGCAATAACCGGCCTTGATCGTGCTCTATGGCTTGTGCCGCATTGGTCATGATATTGAGCAGCACTTGATTAATTTGCGAGGGCGAACAAGGTACGCGCGGAATGGGCTCAAAACGCTTTTCAACCGTTACCTTATTTTTGAGGTGGTGATGCCCCACGGTGAGCGCGGTTTCGATGTTTTCGACCAAATCCACCTCGTCGGTTGCTGCGCGATCGACCCGGGAAAAGTTTTTCAAACTCAAAACAATA
>DZCK01000145.1 GCA_022730245.1 Halothiobacillus neapolitanus | reverse complement strand
GGTTATTCGGGATTTAAAACGCGATGTGTTCGATCATGTGCTGCATTTGCCGGTGCGCTATTTCGATCATGTGCCGGGTGGCGATATTTTAACGCGGCTCAATTACCAAAGTGAGCAAGTCTCGGAAGCGGCTTCCAGCGCGCTTACGACGTTAATTCGCGACACGATTACCGTTTTGGGTTTATTGGTTTGGTTGCTCATTTTAAGCTGGCAATTGGCGCTGTTTATTGTGGTTTTAGCGCCCGTTTTAGTGGTGTTGGTGTGGAGTATTTCACGCGCGTTTCGCCGATATGCACGGCGGATTCAAGATTCCATGGGGCAAGTTTCTCATGTGGCCGAAGAGGTAATTAACGGCCATCGGGTCGTGAAGCTGTATGGCGGTGAAGCGTTTGAGGCGGCTCGGTTTGCGGCTATCAATGCCAAAAATTTCCAAGATTTCATGCGGATGCAAGCGGTGAGCGCCTTATCATCGCCCTTAACGCAGTTTGTTTTAGCCTTAGGGATTTCGGGCATTGTTTGGTTTGCCACCACCGGTGATCGCATGCATAGCATCAGTGTGGGCACATTTGTCTCGTTCATAACGGCACTTAGCCTCATTTTATCGCCCATGAAACGCTTAATTGGCGTTAATGCCGTCTTGCAACGCGGTATCGCCGCTGGGGAGAGTTTATTTGGCTTGCTCGATGAGCCGCGCGAACACGATGCTGCCCATACGCTGCCCCTTGACCGAGCCACGGGGCACATCCGCTTTGAAGGGGTAGGCTTGCGCTATCAACCGGCAAATTTGGCTGGCGGTGCGCCGCCTTCAAATTTTCCGTGGGTTTTATCGGATATAACCCTTGAAATCCCCGCCGGTAAAACCGTGGCGCTGGTCGGGCGAAGCGGGGCGGGTAAATCAAGCTTAATGGCGAGTTTGCCTCGGTTTGTTGACATCGAGCGCGGTGTCATTCGCTTAGATGGCATGGATATCAACACGCTCAAACGCGCAGATTTACGCCGCCAATTCGCTTATGTATCGCAAGACACGGTGCTTTTTAACACCAGTGTGGCGGCAAATATTGGCTATAGCGATGGCTTGGCTGCCGATCAAGCCCGTATTATTGCGGCGGCCAAAGCGGCATTTGCGTTTGATTTTATTGAGCAATTGCCCCAAGGCTTTGATACGCCCGTGGGCGAAAATGGCGTTTTATTATCCGGTGGCCAGCGCCAGCGCTTAGCCATTGCACGGGCGCTGTATCGTGATGCGCCCATTTTGATTTTAGATGAGGCCACCTCAGCGCTTGATACCGAATCGGAGCGGTACATTCAGGCCGCACTTGAAAATTTAAGCCGGGGGCGAACAACGCTTGTGATTGCGCACAGGCTATCGACCATTGAACACGCCGATATCATCGTGGTGTTAGATCAGGGGCGCGTAATTGAAACAGGCAACCATTCCGATTTGCTAAGCCAGGGCGGCGCTTATGCCGCACTGCATCGTTTGCAATTTAATCGTGCGGATTTACCGCCGTCGCCACGCTAGTGCGTTATCCCAACTTTTGGCAGCGACGGGGTGTGTTCAGCCTGCTGCTTTGGCCGCTATCGTTAATCACCTGCGCTTGGGCTAAATCCGCTCGCAAAAAAGGGCAAAATTCCGCAGCGAACGTTGCGGCGGATTGTCCCATTATAGTTATTGGCAACATCACCGTCGGTGGAACGGGTAAAACCCCTGTATTGATTGCTTTGGCAGAAGCCTTAACGCTTCGAGGGAAAACAGTCGGTATTATTAGCCGAGGCTATGGCGCCAAAATTGGGGTGGAGCCGCGCGATGTGGCAGAGTCTGATCGCGCGAAAACGGTGGGGGATGAGCCTTGGTTGATTCATCAGCGATTGGGTTTGCCCGTGGTGGTGCACCCCGATCGAGTGCGTGCGCTAAGCCAATTGCGTGCGCGTTACCCGGAAATTAACGTGATTCTGAGCGATGATGGCTTGCAGCACCATAAGCTAGCGCGAACCATCGAGTTGGTTGTGATTGATGGCGTGCGGGGGCTTGGTAACCAGTTTTGTTTGCCGGCAGGCCCGCTACGAGAACCTGTTAAATCGCTGTTGGCGATGGATTTTGTTTTGGTTAATGGGCAAGGGCTTGCGTCTGATTTTAAGCACCCATATGCTCCTAACCCGTGGCCCGTGGCGTTCGAGTTGAGCGAGGTGCGCGATCTTTTTGATGATGCTCGCTACACCATCGTCGAATTTATCGAACAGTTTCTGCCCGCAGCCGATAGCAAGGCCACTGCGCTGGCCGCTATTGGCCACCCCGATCGTTTTTTTGATGCGTTGCGTGCCCTTGGCCTAAAATTAGAAACCTACCCATTGGCCGATCACCAACCCGTGCCCGCTGAGTTGATGGCGCATTTGGGACACTCCTCTCAACCGCTGCTTATGACCGAAAAAGATGCGGTGAAATGGCGTGATAAAAAGCCCGCTTGGCATACTCAATCGGGTCAAGTTTTTGCCGTATGTGGCCACATACCATTAAGCTCGGCGCTGGTTGATTCGGTTCTTACCCTTTTAGATGAGCGATCCAAAACCGCTTCTTGATTGATTGGAGATAATTGTGGATAAACGTTTGCTTGAAATTTTGGTTTGCCCGGTGACCAAAGGCCCCTTGATTTATCAATCGGGCGCGAAGGAATTGATTTCCTTATCGGCGCGCTTGGCTTATCCCATTCGCGATGATATTCCGATCATGCTGGAAACCGATGCGCGCGTCTTAACAGATACAGAATATGAAACCTTGCGCAAAGCCCATCCGGCCGAGCCCATTGCCCCATGAGCCTGCTGCCCGCCCAGCCAGATTGTGATAGCGGGTTTTGCGTTATTATTCCGGCGCGCATGAGCTCAACGCGATTACCCGGAAAGCCTTTGGCCGATATCCATGGCCGCCCCATGTTGGCTTGGGTGCACGATTGTGCGGCCAAAAGCGGTGCGCAATTTATTGTTATTGCAACCGATGACGAAGCCGTCCAGCAGGCATCGGCAGCCTTTGGTGCGCGGGTTGTACTCACCAGCCCCGCACACCAATCCGGTACCGATCGATTAGCCGAAGTCATTAAAGAATTAGATTTGCCCGATCAGCAAATTGTCGTGAACCTGCAAGGTGATGAGCCCCTAATGGTGCCCGCTTTATTGCAACAAGTAGCGCAATTATTGAGCGATCAACCCGAGGCGGCAATGGCTACCCTCATGGTGCCCATTGTCGATTCGTATGAATTTAATGATCCTTCGGCCGTTAAAGTGGTCGTGAATCAGTTGGGGCAAGCCTTATATTTTTCACGCTCGCCCATTCCCTGTTATCGCGATGGGCTGCCCGCAGCAGGCCAAGTGTTAGGGTATCGGCATTTGGGGCTTTATGCCTATCGAGCGGGGTTTTTGCGGCGATTTGTAGCCGAACCGATGGCCGTATTAGAGCAAGCGGAAAAGTTAGAACAGCTACGCGCCCTGGCTATGGGCGAGGCAATAGCGATTGCTGTGGCGCAATCGACCCCGCCAGCTGGGGTAGATACCCCGGCAGATTTGGCTCGCGTGCGTGCGGTTTTAAAACCGCACAAAGCATAACGCGCGGGTTATTTATGACGCGGCTGCCGTTTTTACGCTGCGTTTAAGCCCGTTGCTTTTAAGCCCCCAAATCTTGAGAGACACCAAGACATTGTTTGACCCGATGATGGAGGACGCGCTCTACGAGGTAGAATCGATGCGTCGGTTCGCGGGTC
>DZCK01000144.1 GCA_022730245.1 Halothiobacillus neapolitanus | reverse complement strand
GCGCATGGCCTCAATAATTGAAAGGGGCTTTTTTATCCGCTGATAAACCCAATAAGATAATAAAATATTAAAAAATAAAAAACCCCAACCCAAATCAATAAACCAAACCTTCAACCCACCCATGTGCAGGAGCAGGATAATTAATAGCTCGGCATTAATCGCAATAATTAAACCTAAAAACTTAGAGCGCCAAAATGAATTCTTCATAAGAAGCCTGCTCCTGGTTAATCATCGAATTTAACAAGGCAAGCGAGCGGTTGGCGGCATCGCCCCCTAAGGGCGTTTGGATCTCAAGGGTGCGCATCGCTTCATAAATTGGTTTTATTTTCGCCACAGCTGAGGCATTGGGCTGGCGGCGACAGGAAAAATAACCCGTAATTTCGCCGCGTTCATCCATCTCTGGGCTGATATTGGCAAACACCCAATAATTATCGCCGTTCTTAGCCAAATTATTCACATAAGCAAAACACTCTTTGCCCTGCGTGATGGTTTGCCATAGCAACCGAAACAGCCCTTTGGGCATATCCGGATGGCGCACAATGCTTTGAGGCTGGCCCAGCAACTCGCGGGCTCTGAATAGCCACTTATCCGCATAAACATGCGATTAGCGTAGGTAATACGACTGTTCGCATCGGTTTTGGTGACGATAAAATCATCATCACCCAGACTAATTTCTCGCCCCGTCGGCTCTGCTTTAATAAAGGTGGACGCGCTCGTCATGGTTTTTCATCCTGATGCGTTAAGAATTTTTTAAGTTATCGGTTCAAACAGAATTAACTTGAGGACACCCCGAAAGGATCGCTGCGCGCAGAGGGCAAATATAACTTGACTCCCCAGCGCTTTAACCAGGCAAAATGCTTAAACCTCGGCCAATACCGTAATACTGCCAACCTTGTTCTGCCAATTGATGGGGATCGTACACATTGCGGCCATCAAAAATTAGTTTGGCCTTGAGTGCGGTGGCCATAAGTTCAAAATCGGGCGCGCGGAACGTTTTCCATTCGGTGCACACAATGAGCGCATCAGCATTTTTAAGCGCGGCATCGCGGGTTCCGCACAATAACAAATCATCGCGTTGGCCGTAAATGCGCTGGGTTTCTTCCATCGCTTCTGGATCAAACGCTTGCACGGTGGCACCCGCAGCCCACAACGCTTCCATGACCTCGCGGGCGGGGGCGGCACGCATATCATCGGTATTGGGCTTAAAAGCCAATCCCCAGAGTGCGAAAGTTTTTCCGGCTAATGCGGCTTTGCCGCCAAAATGGCGTTCAATTAAATCAATAAGATGGGTTTTTTGCCGATGATTAACCGCTTCAACCGCGCTTAATAAAATGGCGTCGTAGCCCACGTCGCGCGCGGTGCGATGCAAAGCTTGCACATCTTTGGGAAAGCACGAGCCGCCATATCCGCAACCGGGGTAAATAAAATGGTAGCCAATACGCGGGTCTGAGCCGATTCCGAGGCGCACGTGTTCAATATCGGCACCCAAGCGCTCGGCTAAATTGGCCAGCTCGTTCATAAAGCTGATTTTGGTGGCCAGCATGGCGTTGGCGGCATATTTGGTGAGTTCCGCTGAGCGCAAATCCATCACGATCATTCGATCGTGATTGCGGTTGAACGGGGCGTAAAGCGCGCGCATTTTCTTTTCGCTCGCGCTATTACTGGTGCCAATCACGATGCGATCGGGCTTCATAAAGTCGTTAACAGCGGCGCCTTCTTTCAAAAATTCGGGGTTAGATACGACATCAAAATCGAAATTGATACCCCGGGCTTTGAGCTGCGCGGCTATCTCTGAGCGCACCTGATCGCCGGTACCCACGGGGACGGTGGATTTATTCACCACAATTTTTGGCGCGCTCATAGCCGCACCAATGGTGCGAGCCACCGCGCGCACATATTGTAAATCGGCGGAACCATCTTCATCGGGGGGGGTGCCCACGGCAATAAATTGCACCGCACCAAATGCAACAGCCTCATCGGTATGGGTGGTGAATTGCAGGCGTCCTTGAGCGAAATTCTCCCGCACAATGGCCTCTAAACCCGGCTCAAAAATAGGGATAATGCCTTGTTTTAATTTATCAATTTTATTTTGATCAATATCCACGCACAGCACGCTGTGACCCACGTCAGCCAAACAGGCGCCGGTGACCAAGCCTACATACCCTGTACCAAAAATGGTGATTTTCATGAATCAACTACTCAGTTTTTTGTTCATCAAGATCGGAACTCGGCGCCATGCTGAGGGTATCGCGCACTAAGCGAAACAATTCCCGAAAGTAACGCGGCGGTTTTTGCTCTGCCCGCTCTTTTGCCACCGCGCGCACCAATTGCCGTAACGCTTGCACATCGGCATTGGGGTAGGCCGCAACAAAAGCGGTGATGGCGGTGCTTTCATCACTGAGGAGTCGATCACGCCAGCGCTCAGTCTCATGTTGCAGACGAATATTGTGTGGCGCATCGGGATCAATGCGCACAAATTCGGCCTCGATCGCTGCGACATCGTGCTGGCGCATCAATTTGCCGATGTATTGAAAATGCCGTTTGCGTGCGCCGTGCGCGGTAATGTTGCGCGCTTCTTTTAAAGTGGCAAGCAGCGTTTCAGAAAGCGGAAATGTTTTAAGCTGAGTATCGGTCAGCTCGCTTAATCGCTCACCCAGATCGCGCGCGGCATGCGCATCGCGCTTGCGTTCGGTTTTGCTGATTTCTGCTGTCTCGACGACTGGCGTGTTAAGAAGCAGGGCTTTTTTTGCCCCAAAAAATCGGCGATCACTCATAAATACAGACTCTTAAATTCAGGCTCATAAAACATGAGCTCATTAAATTAGGCTCATTCCACCGTCACGGATTTAGCTAAATTACGCGGTTGATCGACATCAGTCCCTTTCAACACGGCCACATGGTAGGCCAATAATTGCAAGGGGATATTAAAAATGATGGGGGCAGAAATTCGCCCCACATGCGAGGTAACCGGGAGCACATGCAATCGGGGCTCGGGCTCGATGCCGGCACGCTCGTCGGCAAATACAAATAATTCGGCGCCCCGTGCGGCAACTTCACTCATGTTCGATTTTAATTTATCGAGTAAATCATTTTGCGGGGCGATGGTAATCACCGGCATATTGTCGTCAATTAACGCCAAAGGACCATGCTTAAGCTCACCGGCAGGATAACCTTCGGCGTGAATATAACTAATCTCTTTAAGCTTTAATGCCCCTTCAAGCGCGATGGGATACATAACACCTCGCCCCAAAAATAAGGCATGCTGCTTATCGACCAACCGCTCGGCCAAGGCCAAAATTTCGGCATCGTGCCTGAGTGCGTTGTGCGCTAACTGAGGAATTTTTTCTAAGCCCGCCACAATGCGCCGCTCATCGCCTTCGCTTAATCGCCCCTGAAGGCGGCCGATGGCAAGTAACAGCAAGGCCAAGGAAACCAACTGGGTTGAAAAGGCTTTCGTCGATGCCACTGAAATTTCAGGGCCTGCGTGGGTCATCAGAACCAAATCGGCCTCGCGCACGAGTGAGGATTCCGGTGCATTACAAATGGCCAAAATGGGCATGCCGGGCATACGATGGCGCACCATGCGTAATGCAGCGAGGGTGTCGGCGGTTTCTCCCGATTGCGATAGCATCACAAGCAAGGTGCCCGCTTCTAACACGGGGTTGCGGTAGTGAAACTCAGAGGAAACCTCAACGGCAGCGGGCATGCCCAAAATATCTTCAAACCAGTACCGCGCGACCATGCCGGCATGGT
>DZCK01000143.1 GCA_022730245.1 Halothiobacillus neapolitanus | reverse complement strand
GAACATGCGGCTATTTTAACCTGAAAGTCAACGTGTTCTCGTGCAAAGGACTCATTTTAATGGCTTTGCCGCCCAAACTTCGGCGCAACACACAGCGATGGCCTGCGCTAAACGTCGGTTTATGCACATAAAACTCATCAGGATCAACCGCACCCTGCACTACATTTTCGCCCAAGCCATAACTGCCCGTAATAAACACCACATCCCGAAAGCCCGATTCAGTATCTAACGAAAACATGACCCCCGAAGCGGATAAATCCGAGCGCACCATTTTCATCACACCGATGGAAAGCCCAATTTTGAAATGATCGAATCCTTGATCCAGCCGATAATGAATCGCCCGATCCGTAAACAAACTCGCAAAATCGCGTCGGCAGGCATCCAATAAATTGTCATCACCGCGCACATTTAAAAACGTATCTTGCTGACCCGCAAAGCTGGCCGTAGGCAGGTCTTCTGCCGTAGCTGAGCTACGTACCGCTAACCCTACCTCATCGCCGTATTCCTGTTGCAAAAGACGGTAAGCGGCAATAATTTCTGCGGCCAAATCGACCGGCAAACCCGCGCCATACACAATATCTCGGGCCCGCTTACCTCGGCGTGCCAAGTCGGCCACATCATCGGCATCAAAGTTGTCCAGCGCATCATGGAGCGCAGGCCACGCATTGGCGCTATCGAGCATATATCGATAGGCCTCGGCCGTAATGGCAAACCCATTGGGAATGCGCACGCCTTGGGGCGCGAGTGTTTGATACATTTCGCCCAGTGAGGCGTTTTTACCCCCCACCAGCGGCACATCATCAATGCCCAATTCTTTGAAAAAACGGATATATTTAAATGAAGCCATGCGAACTACTCCTATTGATAGGTTGAGAGCGAACCATGGCGACCACCATGACGCAATTCCTCGTACAAACTAAGGTAGTTCTGGCGCAAGGTAAAGGGCGTAAAGCGACCTAAATGCAAAACCCCAATCCCAAGCAAACCATGCATTTCTTACGCGAGCTCACTTGTTTGTGGCAAAATCACCGCAGTTTTATTTACGGGCGCCCGAAGCAGGAGTTGATTTGTGGCAAAAATTATCGTTGTAACCTCAGGCAAAGGGGGCGTGGGCAAAACCACGACCAGCGCCGCGATTTCTAGTGGGCTTGCATTGGCAGGCAAAAAAACCGTTGTGATTGATTTTGACGTGGGTCTGCGCAATCTCGATCTCATCATGGGGGTCGAGCGGCGAGTGGTTTATGACCTCGTCAATGTTATTCAAAAAGAAGCGGGGCTATCTCAAGCGCTCATCAAACATAAAGAAGTCGATAATCTTTACATTCTGCCCGCCTCACAAACCAAAGATAAAGACGCGCTCACCGAAGAAGGCGTTGAGCAGGTTTTTAACGATCTCAAAGCCGATGGTTTTGATTTTATCATCTGCGATTCACCCGCCGGTATTGAACGCGGCGCCCAACTCGCCATGTATTTTGCCGATGAAGCCATTGTGGTATCGAACCCTGAAGTCTCATCCGTGCGCGATTCTGATCGTATGCTCGGCATTCTCGCCAGCAAATCACAGCGCGCTAAAAATGGCGGAACGCCCATCCGAGAATATCTGCTCATTACCCGCTACGCGCCTAACCGGGTAGAAGCCGGTGAAATGCTGTCGATTGAAGACATGCTGGAAATATTGGCCGTGCCGCTCTTAGGCGTCATACCCGAATCGCCCGCCGTGCTGCAAGCCTCTAACTCAGGGCGGCCGGTTATTCTCGATCAAACTGCCGATGCAGGCCAGGCCTACCAAGATGCCGTGGCGCGCTTATTGGGTGAAGATCGCCCGATGCGCTTTATCGAAGCGGAGAAAAAATCTTTATTTAGCCGCCTATTTGGTCGGAGCTAATCATGGGGATATTTGATTTATTCCGCGCTCGCAGCAAACCCACCGCGCACTTGGCCAAAGAACGGCTACAAATTTTAATTGCCCATGAACGCAGTGCCGGCCAAAACACCGATCCGGATTATTTGCCTAAGCTTAAAAACGATTTACTCGAAGTGATTCGAAAATACGTAGCCGTGCAAGATGACGCGGTGCAAGTGCAAATTGAGCATCACGAAGGAATTGATACGCTTGAGCTCAATATCGTACTGCCCGAGCGCAAAAACACCGCTGTTTAATCAACCGCTATTCAATTTATTAATGCTAGATAAAATGAATAGAAAGACTCAATAGCCCAATGAAAATGTTTAGCGCGCGCTGATAATACCAACGCGCTAATCTTCAGTCATTCTTGCGATGCCGCTTTAAGGACTGCAATCATGACCAATGATATTTTTACACACATGGGCAACCTGCCGCTTTTATCCGCCGAGTTATGGCCTGCTTGGGTTGCTGGCGGTGCCATCGGGATATTTGCCTTCGCTCAACGCTGGCTAACTGATCAACCTTTAGGCTGCTCGGCGGCCTTTGGCAATGTGTGCGCTCGGGCAGGCAGCCGGTTGCCCTTATTCCAAGGCCATGCCCATAGCCCTGCCACCGATTGGAAAATCTGGTTTCTGGTCGGGGTTTTTTTAGGCGGATTATTGGCCAGCGTCTCAACTGGCACCTGGGCCGAACCCGCGCATTTTGGCGCGTTCTATAACGCCTTAATGCCGCAAACATCCCTTGGGCGCATCGCCTGGTGGCTTTTGGGTGGCGTGCTGATTGGTATGGGTGCACGCATGGCCGGCGGCTGCACCTCAGGGCATACCATCAATGGCGTGGCGATGGGGTCTAAAGCCAGCATAGTTGCTTCAATCCTATTTTTTTCAGCGGCGCTGGGCACCGCTCAAATTGCCCAATTTTTACTTAAATTGAGTGGAGGTGCTGCATGAATAGCCCAAGCCCAATGATCCGCAATGGCTCTTTTTTACTCTTTGGCGTCCTATTCGGCTTTTTATTAAGCCGTGCCGGAGCCACAGACCCCGCTTTGATTAGTGGCCTGCTGTTATTCCAAAACCTACATTTACTGTGGGTAATTGGCACGGCGGTGAGCGTGGGCGCGGTACTCAACCTCAGTGCCAAATTTTTTCATTGGCGCAACCTGAGTAATGGCCAGCTTATGAGTTTTCCGCATAAACCCTTTGTACGGGCACTAATTCCGGGCGCGCTCCTATTTGGCACCGGTTGGGGGTTAACCGGCGTATGCCCGGGCACCGCCCCAGCCATGCTGGGCGAGGGTCAGTGGTTCGCGGGGATTATTCTTGTGGGCATCGTACTGGGCACATGGTTGGTCGGGTTTTTGCACCACAAGCAGGTGCAACGCATGCTGAAAATCACCCACCACTCATCAGAAATCCATCCTCGATAACTTAACGCCATGAGCAAATCTGCTACGTTAAGCACGACGCCACTCACAGAACAGCGCCTTGATACGTGGCTGTGGGCGGCACGATTTTTCAAAACTCGCTCATTAGCATCCGCAGCCATTGAGGGTGGAAAAATTGTGCTCAACGATCAAGTGTGCAAAAAAGCGGGCAAAGGGCTTCGTATAGACGATCAGCTAGAAATTGAACGCGGCGATACCCGCTGGGTGATTACGATCAAGGGCTTATTAAAACAGCGCGGTTCAGCCACCATCGCGCAAACCTTGTATGCAGAATCACCCGAAGCACTGGCTGAGCGCCTGCGCCAAGCGCAAGAACAGCAGCAAATACGCCAACAAAACCCCACCCCGACCAAACCCGATCAACACACCCGCATTTTGCTGCGGGCGTTACGCCGAGAATCGCCTAGCAGCCTGTCGGACTTTAGGGAAATCGGCTGCAAATCCATCTGAACGGTGC
>DZCK01000142.1 GCA_022730245.1 Halothiobacillus neapolitanus | reverse complement strand
GTTCAGATGGATTTGCAGCCGATTTCCCTAAAGTCCGACAGGCTGCTGGTATTTAAGGGCACGCGTTAATCAAGGGCGCGGAAATATACGGGCGCTGAGTTTTTAAGCACAAAAAACGCCGGATGCCCGGCGTTTTTACATGCAGCCTACAAATTAAGGCTTAGGCCGTATAGCGCCGTAATACCAAGGAGGCATTGGTGCCACCAAAACCAAAACTATTCGATAGCACCGTGTTGATTTGCGCATTCTCTAGGGTTTGAGTCAGGAAGTTTACGCCTTCGGCTTTCGGGTCAATGTCATCTAAATTGGCTGATGCCGCTATGAAATTATTTTGCATCATCAAGAGCGAGTAGATGGCTTCATGCACACCGGCGGCGCCCAAAGAATGCCCCGAAAGCGATTTAGTTGAGGTGATATACGGCATGCCCTCGGGGAAGATTTTAAGCAAAGATTCAATTTCTCGCATATCGCCCGCTGGGGTGCTGGTACCGTGCGTATTAACATAATCGATAGGCGTATCCACCGTGGAGAGCGCTTGCTGCATGCAACGCAAAGCCCCTTCCCCCGAGGGTTGCACCATATCATAGCCATCCGAGGTGGCACCGTATCCCACCACCTCAGCGATGATGTTCGCCCCGCGTGCCAAGGCATGCTCTAGTTCTTCGAGCACAACCATGCCACCCCCGCCGGAGATAACAAAACCATCGCGCGTGGCATTAAACGGGCGCGATGCCGTGAGTGGGGTATCGTTATATTTGGATGACAGTGCGCCCATCGCATCAAACATCGCAGTTTGTGACCAATGCAGCTCCTCACCGCCGCCCGCAAAGACAATATCTTGTTTACCAAATTGGATTTGCTCAACGCCCGAACCAATGCAATGCGCTGAGGTGGCACAGGCCGAGCTAATCGAAAAGTTAATGCCCTTAATGCCGAACGGGGTGGCTAGGCACGCCGATGTTGTTGAGCTCATGGTGCGGGTCACCATATAAGGCCCCACACGCTTAACGCCTTTCTCGCGCACAATATCGGCCGTTTCAACAATATTGGCGCACGATGAGCCGCCCGAACCCACGATCAGGCCCGCACGCGGCTGCGAGACTTGCTCGGGGGTTAAGCCCGATTGCGCGATGGCCTCGCGCATCGAAATATACGTGTAGGCAGCAGCAGCCCCCATAAACCGATAGAGTTTGCGATCAATATGCTCTTCAGGATTAATTTTAAGCGTGCCGGCAACCTGCGAGCGAAAGCCGCGTTCTGCCTGCTCTGGATTCATTTCGATGCCAGATTGCCCTGTTTTCAAAGCGTGAAGAACCTCGGTGCAATTGTTGCCAATGCTAGAAACAATGCCCATGCCAGTAATAACAACGCGGCGCATGGTAATTTACTCCGATAGTGACTGTGTATTGGTAAATAGGCCAACCCGTAGGTCGCGGGCTTCATAGATGACTTTGCCATCAACAGACATTTGCGCATCGGCAATGCCCATGGTTAATTTGCGCATAATGATGCGTTTAATATCCACTTGGTATGTGATTTTTTCATTACTAGGCAACACTTGGCCAGAAAATTTTACATCGCCCACACCGAGCGCGCGGCCATGACCCAAGCCACCGCTCCAGCCTAAATAAAACCCAACGAGCTGCCACATGGCATCAAGCCCCAGGCAACCGGGCATAACCGGGTCGCCTTCAAAATGGCAGCCGAAAAACCATAAATCCGGCTTAACGATTAGTTCGGCAATCATTTCCCCTTTGCCAAACTTGCCGCCATCGGTCGCAATGCGTTCGATGCGATCGAACATAAGCATGGGGGGCATCGGTAACTGGGCATTGCCCTCACCAAACATTTCGCCTTTGGCGCAGCGGATGAGGTCATCGAATTCAAAGCGGGTTTGTGTCATGGTTACTCGGCAGGAATTTAAGAGAATCAAAGGCGAAATGTTAACCGAAATTGAACGTTTTGTTGCTGATTTGTTTCAGATGGCTGGGTGATTAAGCGCGAAACGCTGGGTTTAATACGAATAAACCAGAGAGAAATCTGCCTCGGTTTCCCGAATACTTCAAGCCGATTTTGGCGCGGTGCGGAGCGATTGAACCCCCCACGTCAGCCAAGCCAGAATTAAAAAAGCGCCGCCGATGGGCGTGATAACACCCGGGATTTTTAAGTTAGAAAAAACCATCACATACAAGCTGCCAACAAAGCCCAGCATGCCCAAAATAAAAAAAACAGCAGGCCAAGCGGCGGTGGGCCGTGGATTTTGGCTACGCCATTGGCTGTATTGAATCAGTGCCAAGCTATGGGTTAAGTGAAATAAGCTGGCGGTGGCGAGCAGATGCTGCAAAGCAGGGGTGTTGGGAGCCAGAGGGCCATGCGCGCCAACCGCCGCCACGATAACGGCAATCAACGCGCTCACAATGCCGCTCAATAGCCAGAGGGGTTGCGGAGCGTTTTGTTGAGATAAAGGCAGCATGGGCGCGCAGGATTTATGGCGTTAAAGGGGCGTTGCCGCCAAGCCCTGTGCTGGCAGGTGGCGTTAAATCATAGGGGCTCGGGGTTATGCTGTCGGGCTCTGGGCGGGGTGTTGCTGGCGCATCGCTTGATGTGGCATCTGTTTTTTTATTGCGCAAGGCTTCAGGGAAATCTTGTGCGGGAGCTTGGCTGAGCGGATCGCCTTGTTGCTCGATTTTAGTCACCCGGCCATCGGCATCATATAGCACCACTAACGTGTGCTGGAATGCTTTGTTTTTGCCGCGTTTATCATAAAAAACATAGGTTTCACGCTGGTTGCGATGAAAAATATCTTGCAGTGCCGGTGTGCCTAAAATTTGATTCACATCCGATTGGCTCATGCCCACCTGTACTTTAGCGACTTGCTCGGGTTCCAGCACATTGCCCTGAGCAATATCAGGTTGATAAACCTTGATGAAGCTTGGCACGTACACCGAGCTGCACCCGCCGATGGACACGGCAAGCAAAGCAAGTAGCGGGAGTGCGCGCGTAATGCGCAGGGCAGTTGTGCGGTTGGATTGTTGCATAGGGTAATATTTCTGTGGGTAGTGCCAAAAGATGGGTCAATCATACGCAACTGCGCGTCATTTATTCCAGTGTTTGAATAGAATTATCGCAATTGGGGTAAATTTTTAATACCAAGCGGCGATTAAAGTACAATGAAGCTTCTAGCACGTAACCATTTTGCCCATGAGAGGGGTGTATCTTGGAACAAAATGATCTGAAAAAAGCCGGTTTAAAAGTCACGTTACCCCGAGTGAAAATTCTGGAAATTATTGAAAGCAACCCAGATTGGCATATGAGCGCCGAGGATGTGTACAAAGAGCTACTCAGCCGAGGCGAGGATATCGGGCTTGCAACGGTGTATCGGGTGCTCACGCAATTTGAAGGCGCGGATATTCTTAAACGGCATCAGTTTGAGGGGGGTAAATCGGTTTTTGAACTGATTTCAAAAGGCGAGCACGATCATTTAGTCTGCATTAAATCGGGGGTGGTCGAGGAGTTTCACGATCCGGTTATTCAAGAACGAATTGCCGCCATTGCCGCGCAATATGATTTTGATTTAACCGATTATTCCTTGGTAATTTACGGCATTAGCGCCGCTGTACGCGCTAAGAAAAGGTAAGCGTATAAAGCCGCGCAGCGGTGTCGGAGCCCAACGCCGAGTTACACGGCGCTGCGCGCGGCTCGGTGTTCGTTTGAACGATTTGTTCTGTTTCTTTATTCGTAATGTGTCCATAGCCGCAGGATCTTAACGATATGCTCTTGCTCTAGGATTTCGTACACAATACGGTGCTGGAAATTGATTCGGCGGGAATATGCGCCGGCAAGATCACCAACGAGTTTTTCGTACGGCGGTGGATTTT
>DZCK01000024.1 GCA_022730245.1 Halothiobacillus neapolitanus | reverse complement strand
ATCATAAAGCTTGTGTCGTCTGTGCCCTGTTCGCTTCGTATGTCGTCGGGCTCGGCGTCCATAGGCAGGCTTGGGGTGAGGCTGATTTCTATTTTTCCGTGGGGCATGCCGAGCTGGCGGATGGCGTGGGTAACTGAATCGGCCAGTGCGGTGGCGGCGTTGTGCCGAGCGGCTGAAATTTTTACAGCCAGCCGGTCGTAGGTTTGGGTGAGCGCGGTGATGCGCTCATCTAAGTTTGCGCTTAAGACATCGTCATTATCGAGCGTGGCGGCTTCATGGCGCAGGGCGGTGATGTATTCGTCGAGCTGTTCGGGGGGGGTGCGGTGTTTGCGCGCCAGTTGGTGCAATTGATCTAGGCGTTTTTGCACGCGATCGAGCAGCTCGGGATCGTTCTCGCTGGTATCAAGACGGTCGCGCAGGCTTTCGGCGGTATCGTTGATTTGAATTTGGGCGGATTGGAGCGCTTCAATGAGCGGCGCGAGTGTGTCATCCATAGCCAGCAGCCGACTTAATGCGTGTTGCGCTTGGCCGAGCTGATCGTGCGCATTGCGCTCGCCATCGAAAAGATGCTCCAGTTGGGTGGCGAGTACACTGCGCCATTCATCTTGCCGAGATAAGCGGGTGAGCTGTTGATGGCGCAGGTTGAATTCATCGATTTCGGGCGCGATTTGATTAATTTCTTCGAGCTGAAAGGCCAGCAGTGCGCGGCGATCTTCTCGGTTTTTTTGCGCTAAGCGTATTTCAGCGCGTCGGCTTTGTAATTTCCGCAGTTCCCGCGCGCTTTGGCCTAGGGTTTGGGTTTCGCAGGTTAAGCCGGCAAAGCTATCGAGTAAATCCCGTTGATAACGTTTTTCGAGCAGTTTTTGGTTGTGGTGCTGGCCATGCACATCAATCAATAAGCGGCTCAGTGCTTTGAGTAAGGCGGCGGGGCTTGGGCGACCGTTAATCCAAATTTTGCCGCGTCCCTCGCGATTTAATGTGCGGCGAATAATCAGTTCATCGTCTTCAATAGATTGTTCGTGCAAAAAATCGGCAACCGGCCCCGTTTGGGCAAAGCTAAATACGCCGATAACTTCGGCCTCGTCATGCCCCGCGCGAATGAGCTGGATATTGGCGCGATCGCCCTGAATTAAGCCAATCGCGTCAATCAGAATCGATTTGCCCGCACCCGTTTCGCCGGTGAGGGTGGTCATGCCGGGAGCAAAGTGCAGTTCCAGTTCATCAATTAAAGCGATGTTTCGTATGGTAAGAGAACGCAACATAGAAGGATCAGCCTGGTGGAAATTTAACGCACGGTATTTACGGTATTTAAGGAGCCGCTGATTAAATCCTTCGTGGCCGAGTCGGATTTGATCAGGAGCCTCTTGGGGTAAATCGTCAGGATTGAGTCGTGATTAGCCACTTTGTTCGCCCCAGCAGAGTTTGGTGCGTAATAAAGCGTAGTAATCGTGGTTGCAGGGGTGAATAAGCCGAATATCATGATCGTGACGCCGAACCACTAGGCTGTCTCCCACATCGAGCGGGTGGTTGATTTGGCCATCAAAACTCATAACGCCACCGCCGCGCGATTGGGGTTTGGGTGTAATTTCAATGACATGCTGGCTACTCACCACAATTGGGCGATAACTTAGGGTGTGTGGGCAAATTGAAACAATACCAATGGCGGCAAGATCAGGGGCGATCAACGGT
The DNA here is from genome assembly GCA_022730245.1 of Halothiobacillus neapolitanus. GTDB lineage: Bacteria > Pseudomonadota > Gammaproteobacteria > Halothiobacillales > Halothiobacillaceae > Halothiobacillus > Halothiobacillus neapolitanus_A. The sequence continues at coordinate 16,114 of DZCK01000024.1, read as the reverse complement.
CCGCCGGCGGATAGGGCGTAGGCGGTTGACCCGGTGGGTGTGCACACCACCACGCCATCGGAGCGTTGCTGATTGAGTAACACCCCATTGATATACATTTCAAACTCTACCATGCGCGCCGGGTCACGCATTTTGAAGGTGATGTCATTCAACGCAACGGCGTTCATTAAGCGGGTTTCGCCGCGCATTAAGGTGCCTTCCAGTAAAAAACGCCGATCTTCAATGAAATGCCCGCGCAACATGGCATCTAAATATAGCTTGAGATCGCTTGGGCGCACATCTACCAAAAATCCTAAGCGGCCTAAATTCACCCCCATAATCGGAATGCCCCATTGGCTTAAGGTGCGGGCGGCATTGAGTAAGGTGCCATCACCGCCGAGGACGATAATTAAATCCCGATCCGGCTGGTTGCGCTCAAAGCGGGCGGGGCGCAGATGATGGACCGGGCTATCGCAAGATTCTTCCAGTGCCCAATGAATGCCGAGGTTATCCAACATTTTGATGAGTTTAAGAAAAACGGCTTTTATCGCTTCATCGGCAAAGGGCTTGGTGATAATGCCAACTTTGTGAAATATCGGCGGTGTGGGCGAGTGTTTGGTATCCAGCAAGTGCCCGCCGGATGCCGCCTTATCGGGGGAGAGCAGCGCGCGGGCTTTCTTTATTTTAGAGTTGTCGGCCACAACGTAGAACCTGCAATGTAAGCGTTTTATGTAAAAGCATGATGCAGAATATACCGCGCTTTGTTCGCCGGATGTTTATAAACCGTATCTTGAATTTTATTTAAGTTACCCCAAATCCCTGCAATAAGCTCGGCAGGTCTTTGGTTTGACGAAGAACCCGAGTGTACATTTTGATTTTACCTTTGTTTTAATCCACACGAGGATCACAGCATGACGGAGCATTCCGCGCAAACCGAGCAGGCCGAAGGCCTATTTCAAAGCCCACCCGATGAAGGTTTGGTGGTTGAAGATTCAGCGTTGGCTGAAAAATTGGCCGAGCGAGAGCAAGAAATTCTGCGACTGCATGCGGAAATGGATAATTTGCGCAAGCGGGTTGAGCGCGACATAGATAGCGCCCGAAAATTTGCCTTAGAGCGCTTTGTTGATGGCCTGTTGCCGGTCGTAGATTCGCTGGAGATGGGCATTCAGGCGAGCGAAAACCCGAATACAACCCTCGAAACGATACGGGAAGGCAGCCAAATGACCTTGAATGTATTTATGCAAACGTTGGAGAAATTTGGCGTTACCCCGGTTCATCCCATCGGTGAGCGTTTCAATCCAGAACACCATCAAGCCATCTCAGTGCAGCCGCATGAAGGGCCTTCTGATCATGTGGTCGGTGTGATGCAAAAAGGCTTTTTGCTCAAAGATCGACTCGTGCGGCCAGCGCTGGTTGTGGTGTCAAAATCGGCAGAATAAGAGGTAATTCACCGCGTTCGGGCTCTTGAAAAACATAAGCTCAGTCCGCACATATTGGCTTGTAGCGCTACGTGCGCGGCATGAATGACAAGCAACACATTTTTAAATTTGAGGAATAACACCATGGCTAAAATTATCGGGATTGATTTGGGTACCACGAATTCGTGCGTGGCCATTATGGAAGGCAAAACGGCCAAAGTGATTGAGAACGCAGAAGGCGCCCGCACCACGCCATCGATTGTGGCTTACGCGACAGACGGCGAAATTTTGGTCGGTCAACCGGCAAAACGCCAAGCGGTTACCAACCCCAAAAACACGCTGTATGCGGTAAAACGGTTAATTGGTCGCCGTTTTGAAGAAGATGCGGTGCAAAAAGACATTAAATTAATGCCTTATGAAATCGTTAAAGCCGATAACGGCGATGCATGGGTTTCGGTGAATGGTCGTAAAATGGCGCCACCCGAGATTTCTGCCCGTGTTTTGATGAAAATCAAAAAAGATGTTGAAGCGTACTTGGGTGAAGAAGTAACCGAAGCGGTCATCACCGTGCCCGCGTATTTTAACGATAGCCAGCGCCAAGCCACCAAAGATGCGGGTCGGATTGCAGGCTTGGATGTCAAGCGAATCATCAACGAGCCCACCGCAGCGGCATTGGCCTATGGTATTGATAAGAAAGATAATGTTGACCGTAAAATTGCGGTTTATGACTTGGGTGGCGGCACATTCGATGTGTCGATCATTGAAGTGGCCAATATTGATGGCGAAAAACAGTTTGAAGTGCTGTCTACCAATGGTGACACCTTCTTGGGTGGGGAAGATTTTGATAACCGCTTGATTGATTTCTTGGTTGAAGAGTTCAAAAAAGAGCAGGGTGTGAATCTTGCCAACGATGCCTTAGCCATGCAACGGCTAAAAGAAGGCGCGGAAAAAGCGAAAATTGAGCTTTCATCCACCGAGCAAACGGACGTGAATTTGCCCTACATTACGGCAGATGCCAGTGGTCCTAAGCACATGAATATTCGCTTAACGCGCGCCAAGCTGGAATCGCTGGTCGACGATTTAATTACGCGCACCATCGAGCCTTGCAAAATGGCCGTGAAAGATGCGGGTGTATCTTTGAGCGATATTGATGAAGTCATTTTGGTCGGCGGGCAATCGCGCATGCCCAAAGTGCGTGAAGCGGTTAAAAATTTCTTCGGCAAAGAGCCGCGTAAAGATGTCAACCCCGATGAAGCCGTGGCCGTCGGTGCGGCGATTCAGGGCGGCGTGTTGTCTGGCAGCGTGAGTGATGTATTGCTGCTGGATGTGACCCCACTGTCGCTCGGGATCGAAACCATGGGGGGCGTAATGACTAAACTCATCGAGAAAAACACCACCATCCCAACCAAGGCTGGCCAAGTGTTTTCGACAGCCGATGACAACCAAAATGCCGTTACCGTGCATGTGTTGCAAGGTGAGCGTGAGATCGCCTCGGGAAATAAATCGCTGGGTCGGTTTGATCTAACCGATATTCCTTCCGCCCCGCGCGGTATGCCGCAAATTGAAGTCACGTTCGATATTGATGCGAATGGTATTTTGAACGTGTCGGCTAAAGATAAAGGCACGGGTAAAGAGCAGAAAATTGTTATTAAAGCCAACTCAGGCTTATCCGATGACGAAGTGCAACGCATGGTGGATGACGCTGCCGCGCACGCGGATGAAGATCGTAAATTGCGTGAATTGGTCGATGTGCGCAATCAAGGCGATGGTTTGATTCATACCGTTGAAAAAACCATGAAAGAGTCGGGTGAATCGCTGACGGACGCCGATAAGCAACCCTCAACCGATGCCATTGCGGCATTGCGCGCTGCGATGAAAGGCGATAACAAAGCCGATATCGAAGCGAAAATTGAGGCCTTGAGCCAAGCCTCTACCGCGTTGATGCAAAAAGCCAGCGCGCAACCGCAAGATGCCGCTACGGCGGCATCATCGGCAGCCAAAGATGATGATGTGGTTGATGCGGAATTTGAAGAAGTGAAAGACGATAAGAAATAAGCATCCAGTTGCGCTGATTTTCGCTCTGAAAATCAGTAACATCCGCACGCGACAGGGGTTCGTGCGGATTTTTTTAGATGACTCGAAAAGCCAATTGCATGCTTTGATCCAATTTTAAATTGGCTTTCCGAGTGATCTTTATCGACTAAATTAATCTGCAATTATGCGGATAATTATTTATATTTTTTGAGCAAACCATGGCAAAGCGTTGTTATTACGAAATTTTAGAAGTTGAGCGCACCGTATCAAGCGATGAGCTGAAAAAATCCTATCGACGATTAGCGATGAAATTCCATCCCGATCGCAATCCTGATGACCCCACTGCCGAAGAAAAATTCAAAGAGGCGAAAGAAGCCTTTGAAGCTTTATCTGATCCGCAAAAGCGTGCTGCGTATGATCAGTTCGGCCACGCGGGGGTAAATCAAGGTGGCGGCGGTGGCGCCGGTTTTGGCAGTGGTGCCGGATTTGCCGATATATTTGGTGAGGTATTCGGCGATATTTTTGGTGGTGGCGGTGGGCGTTCGCGCGCCTATCGTGGCGCTGATATGCAATACAACCTCAATATCACCTTAGAAGAAGCGGTTCGCGGCACCACAGTGGATATCCAAATCCCAACCAGCGAAGAATGTGGTGTCTGCCACGGTTCAGGCGCCAAGCCCGGCACGGGGAAAAAAACCTGTGGTACCTGCAAAGGCGCAGGCGCTGTGCGGGTGCAACAGGGCTTTTTTGCGATTCAGCAAACCTGCCCGACGTGCGGCGGTAGCGGTGAAATTATTGAAGATCCGTGTGTGGCGTGTCGGGGGGTAGGGCGCGTTGAGAGCAAAAAAACGCTCAGCATTAAAATCCCGCCTGGCGTGGATACGGGGGATCGGTTGCGGCACACCGGTGAAGGTGGGCCGGGTGAGCAGGGCGGTCCCAATGGCGATCTGTATATTCTCATTGAAGTAAAACCGCACCCGATTTTTAAACGTAACGATGCCGATTTGCTGTGCGACATGCCCATTAGCTTTGTCACGGCCGCTTTGGGTGGTGAGATTGAAGTGCCCACACTCGATGGGCGGGTTGATCTTAAAATCCCCGCTGAAACGCAAACCGGCAAAGTATTCCGCCTGCGCGGCAAAGGGGTGCAGCCCGTGCGGGGCGGCTCGCCTGGGGATTTGCTGGTGAGCGTGCATTTGGAAACTCCGGTAAAACTCACCCCCGAACAGCGTGAATTGCTGCGCGCTTTTGAGCAATCGCTCACAGGCAGCGGTACGGGCGGAATCGCCGAACAACATCGCCCGCGTGAACGTTCATTTTTGGATTCAGTGAAACGGTTTTTCGATGATCTTCGTGGTGAGTAGATCGAGTGATAGAAAACAACGGCTACCGCTCGTGCCGTTCATTCTATCGCGGTTTCGCTTTGGCTCATTCGATGCGGTTTAGGGTGTAAAGTTTGACTTTTTGACTTAACCTGAATATATTTCGCATCCCGCGATCAAAGATAAAAGAAAACCGGGCCCCGAATGGGGCTTTTTTATTTTGCGTATATTTTAAGAGAAAAAGCCGCTGTGCAAAAAATTCCAGAATCCATTGAGGCACTCCTGCAACCGGTTGTTGAAGCGGCGGATTGTGAATGGGTTGGCGGTGAATTTCGTGGTGGCCCGGATGGCTTGCTGCGGGTCTATATCGATACGCCTGTGGGTGTCACCCTTGATGATTGCTCCCGAATTAGCGACGCGTTAAGCGGTGTTCTGGATGTTGAAGACCCCTTCCCGGGATTCTATCGTTTAGAGGTGTCCTCACCCGGCGTTGAGCGCCCGATGTTCCGTGCGAGCGATTTTGCACGGGTTGTTGGCCAAAAAATTCGGGTTCGATTGCACAGGCCTTTAGCGCAAAGGCGCCGGTTCGATGGCATTGTAGCAGCGGTTGAGGGTGAGCAAATTAGCGTCACCATTGATGGTGCGGCGGATGTGTTTACCTTCCCCTATGCAGAAGTCGAGCGGGCTCATTTGGTTTTTGAATTTGGCGCACCCAAATCTGATCGTACTCAGGGCGACCGTAAAACACGGCGCTACGAATAACTCACAGGAATAATTCAACCATCATGAGCAAAGAGATTCTTTTTGTAGCCGATGCGGTATCTAACGAGAAAGGCGTAGACCGTGTCGTTATATTTGAAGCCATTGAAGCGGCGCTGGCGCAAGCCGCGCGTAAGCGGCACGGTGGTGATATTGATGCCCGCGTCGAAATCGATCGCGAAACAGGTGATTACCGCACGTTTCGCCGCTGGCAGGTTGTTGCCGGTGAGTCATCTGAGTTTCCAGAACGGGAAATGATTCTTGAAGCGGCGCAAATGGATGAACCCCATATCCAAGTGGGCGATTTTGTTGAGGAAGAAATTGAGTCGGTTGAGTTCGGGCGCATCGCCGCTCAAGCCGCCAAGCAAGTGATCGTGCAAAAAGTGCGCGAAGCGGAGCGCCGCCAAATTGTGGATGCGTACATTGATCGCAAAGGCAGCCTAATCATGGGGCTAATTAAGCGGATTGATCGCGGCAACGTGACTTTGGATTTGGGCGGCAACGTTGAAGCGCTGATTCCACGAGATGAAATGATTGGTCGAGAAGCCGTTCGCCCCGGTGATCGTTTACGCGGCTATTTGGCCGATGTGCGCCATGAATTGCGTGGGCCGCAACTATTTGTGAGTCGCACCGCGCCTGAGTTTCTGATTGAATTATTCAAGCTGGAAGTGCCTGAAATCGATCAAGGTTTGATCGAAATTAAAGGCGCGGCGCGCGATCCTGGTATGCGCGCTAAAATTGCGGTGCTGTCGCGTGATTCCCGCATTGATCCGGTGGGTACCTGTGTGGGTATGCGCGGTTCACGGGTGCAGTCGGTAACCAATGAGCTTAATGGTGAGCGTGTAGACATCATTATTTGGGATCAAAACCCCGCGCAATTTGTGATTAATGCGATGTCACCTGCAGAGGTGGTTTCTATTGTTGTCGATGAAGATCGGCACAGCATGAATGTCGCCGTCACCGAAGAGAAATTATCCCAAGCAATTGGCCGTGGTGGTCAAAACGTGCGTTTAGCCAGCCAGTTAACCGGTTGGCATTTAAATGTGATGGGCGAAAACGAGGCCATCGCTCAAGGTGAAACGGAAACACGCCGCAATGTTGAGGCGTTTATGCGCGACTTGGATGTGGATGAAGATGTTGCCTCGGTATTGGTTGAAGCCGGTTTCTCTTCATTAGAAGAAGTGGCTTATGTGCCCACAGCCGAGCTGCTCGAAGTCGAAGGCTTTGATGAAGGTATCGTCGAAGAGTTGCGCAACCGCGCGCGTGATGCGTTGCTGGTGCAAGCGATTTCAGGAGAAGCCGCCGAAGATGCGACAGACGATGGCTTGAATATTGCCGAATTGGCCGGTATGACGCCGACCTTGCTTGATGCGTTACAGGCTGCGGGCATTACCACGTCTGATGATTTGGCCGAGTTATCCATTGATGAGTTGACCGCTTTTGACGGGGTTGATGAACCCCTGGCGCATCAACTGATTATGGCGGCGCGTGCGCCTTGGTTTGCGTAAATCTTAATTGATTGACGGGCGTGGACTTTGTCCATGCGGTAAGTAAAACGACGCTGTTGGGCGTAAAGCCGCAGCAAATATGCTCATTTTCAATCACCTTGGCGTGATTGGTGTGAATTTTAGATGTGTGACGACCACAGGAGACCCCATGTCCGAGGTCACGGTTAAAGATTTAGCGAAAATTGTTGGTGCAACCCCTGAGCGTCTGCTGGTGCAGCTGGCGGAGGCGGGTGTTGCCGCGAGTTCGACCGATTCATTGATTAATGATGGCGATAAAATGAAGCTGCTGGCTCATTTGCGTCAACATACCGGTGGTTCGGTTGATGCCAAACCCAACCGCATCACCTTGCAACGCAAAAAGCAGGAAGAAATTAAAGTGGGTGGCGGTGCGGCGCGCGGTAAAACGGTGGCTGTTGAATATCGCTCCAGCAAAACCTATGTGGCGCGCGAACCTGTGGCACCCACCCCGCCGGTCGCCGCTGCGGTGAGCCAGCCTGCGCCCGCGCCCATCGTGGCGCACGTGGCAGAGCTTGGCGCGGTGGCTGAACCCGCACCGGAACAATTGCCAATTGTTGAGGTAATTGCAGCCGAAGTAGCACCGGCGCCTGCCGTATCGGAAGCACCTTTGGTGGTTGAAGCGCCTGTTGCCCTAGAGCCCGCGCCGGTAGAGGCGACCATTGCCGTGCAACGGGATGAGCCCCTGGTTGAGGTGCCGGTGCCGCCGGTTGCGCCCTCAGTCGCGTTGGCGCCAGAACCGTTTGATACAGTTCTGGATGCCTCAGATGATAAAAACGCATCAGTTGGGGCGCCGTTATTGCCCCCTGAGATTGATGAGCGCACCGGTCGTCCTAAATCACGCCTGCGGATCATTGCCATGCCGGTGCCCGAAGTGGCGCCCGATGTTGAGCGTGTTCGGCCAGCCGCCGCGCCGGCTGAGGTTAAATCTACGGTAGCCGGCGATGATGCCGATCGTAAAAAAGGCGCGAAGCACAGTGGCAAGGGCCGGCACGAGCGCGAAGTTAAAGGTGGCCGCGCTGAGCTGCATCTTGGGGCGGGTGCTGGCGAGCGCCGTGCTAAACGGTCGAAAAAATCGAGCGGACGCTCGGGTGCTGCCAATAGCAATAATCCGCTGACGAATTTTGAAAAACCGACGGCACCGATTGTGCGTGATATCACCGTGCCTGAGACCATTTCTGTTGCTGATTTGGCGCAAAAAATGTCCGTTAAGGGCGTAGACGTGGTCAAAATTTTGTTCAGCATGGGGGTTATGGCCACCATCAATCAAATGATCGACCAAGACACCGCCACCTTGGTGGTTGAAGAAATGGGGCATACGGCAGTGCCGGTTTCAGACTCCACCTTAGAGGCGGAACTGGTTGGCGCGATTGAGCAAGGTGTTGCCTTGCCGCGGCCACCGGTTGTGACGGTGATGGGGCATGTTGACCACGGTAAAACCTCGTTGCTGGATTATATTCGCCGTACAAAAGTGACGGCGGGTGAAGCGGGCGGCATTACGCAGCACGTCGGCGCCTACCACGTAGAAACCAGTCGTGGGGTAATTAGCTTCTTGGATACGCCCGGCCATGAAGCCTTTACGGCCATGCGTGCTCGCGGTGCGAGCGTGACGGATATTGTGATTTTGGTTGTCGCGGCTGATGATGGCGTGATGCCTCAAACCAAAGAAGCGGTGCAACACGCGAAAGCGGCGGGTGTGCCGATTGTGGTGGCCATTAATAAAATCGATAAACCCAACATCGATCTTGAGCGTATTCGCAGCGAGCTCTCACAATTGGAGGTTATCTCCGAGGAATGGGGCGGTGATACGCAATTTGTCCCGGTGTCTGCGAAAACGGGTGAAGGGATCGATAAGTTATTGGATGCCATTTTGGTTCAGTCCGAAGTGTTAGAGCTCAAGGCGCCGGTTGAGGGTCACGCCAAGGGCTCGGTGGTGGAGTCTTCGCTCGAAAAAGGCCGGGGTCCTGTCGCCACGGTACTGGTTCGCAGCGGCACCTTGAAAAAAGGTGATGTGGTGTTGGTCGGCTTTGAATATGGTCGTGTGCGTGCCATGTTGGATGAAAATGGTCATCAAATTGATAGCGCAGGCCCGTCGATTCCTGTCGTCATTATTGGGTTATCTGGCACGCCATTGGCGGGGGATGATTTAGTGGTGGTTGAGGATGAGCGTAAAGCCCGTGAAATAGCCATGTTCCGTGCCGGCAAATACCGCGATAGTCGTTTGGCAACGCAGCAATCAACCAAGCTTGAAAACATGTTTGAGCAGTTGAAAGAAGGTGAGATTTCTGCACTCAATGTGTTGGTGAAAACCGATGTGCAGGGCTCAGCCGAGGCCATTCGCGATAGCTTGAATAAGCTTTCGACCGATGAGGTGAAAGTGAACGTCTTGATGAGTAGTGTCGGCGGTATCAGCGAATCCGATGTGAATCTGGCTGTTACCTCAAACGCCATTATGATTGGTTTTAACGTGCGCGCCGAAGCATCTGCCCGCAAGTTGGCTCAAGCGCAAAATGTGGAAATTCGTTATTACAGCATTATTTACGAGATGCTGGATGATGTGAAACAAGCGATGTCTGGCTTGCTCGGCACCGAAACGCAAGAGAAAATCTTGGGTCTTGTCGAGGTTCGCGATGTGTTCCGCTCGCCGAAATTTGGCGCAATTGCAGGGTGTATGGTGACTGAGGGGCTCATTCATCGCGGCAACCCGATTCGCGTCTTGCGCGATAGCATTGTGATTTATGAAGGCGAGCTTGAATCTTTGCGCCGCTTTAAAGATGACGTGCAAGAAGTGCGCGCGGGCTTTGATTGCGGTATTGGCGTTAAAAACTACAACGATGTCCGCGTCGGCGATGTCATTGAAGTGTTTGAGCGGATTCAAGTTCAGCGCACCATGGCTTGAGTCAACCGGCGTCTGAATTTGGCCTGCCGCCGCACTGAGGGCGGCAGGTTTTTTTAATTATATGTCAAGGTATTGCCCGTTATGGCACAAGGTTTTGGTCGTCATCAGCGTGTGGCGGAACAGATTCGACGCGAGATCGCCGATTTGCTTCGTGAAGAAATTCGCCAAGCAAATATTAGTTTGCTCACGGTGACGGATTGTGAAGTGACCCGTGATTTAAGCTATGCGAAGATTTTTTATAGTGTGCTGAATATTGATGAGCGCGACCGAGCTCAGGCTTGGCTTGATGGCGCGGCTGGGTTTTTACGCACCGAATTGGCGCATCGCATGCGCTTGCGGAGTGTGCCCCGCTTGAGTTTTGTCTTTGATCCTTCTATTGAGCGTGGCATGCAAATGGATGCGCTCATCTCCGCCGTTCGCCGTCAAGATGAGGCGCACGAAGAGGGGGCTGATGCACCTGATGCGCCAACGCAAACCAAGGCGGGAGATCCGTCATGAGTCGCCGCCGCCGGGGGCGCGAGCTGAATGGCATTCTGCTCCTTGATAAGCCGCTCGGGCTGAGTTCAAACCAAGCGCTGCAACGGGTTAAATATCTCTTTAATGCGGCTAAAGCTGGCCATACCGGTAGCCTTGATCCCGAAGCAACTGGCATGCTGCCCTTGTGTTTTGGTTACGCCACGCGCGTGTCGGGTTTGCTGCTCGATGCGGATAAAACGTATCTGGTTACGGGCCGCTTAGGCATCCGTACTGAGACGGGCGATATGGAAGGCGCCATCGTTGAGCAGTTACCGGTGCCGGTGTTAACATCGGATCAATTGGAAACGACTATCGCGACTTTTCGCGGGCTGGTGCAACAAATTCCCCCCATGTATTCGGCACTCAAAGTAGCGGGCAAACGATTATATGAGCTGGCGCGCGCAGGTGAAACCGTTGAACGCCAACCTCGTGCGATCAATTTTTACCGCATTGATTTACTCAAATTTGATGGGGAATTTTTTGAGCTGCGGGTTCATTCGAGCAAAGGGGCGTACATTCGCACACTCATTGAAGACATTGGCGCGGCCATTGGTTGCGGCGCAGTGGTTACGCAATTGAGGCGTATCGGCGTGGGGCCTTGGCTGGTTGAGCCCCCCGAGCTAGATAAGCCGCAGCCCCATGAGCTGCTGCCCCGCCTATGGACGCTTGAGGAATTAACAGAACAAGTCAAGGTCGATGAGGAAAGCGCGATAAATCGTGTTATCCTGCCGACCGATTCGGCGCTGGCGAGCTATCCTGTGGTCACACTGGATGCCGATAGCGCCTTTCATATTCGTCATGGTCATCCCGTGTTTGTTGCCAATGCGCCGCAAACCGGGTGGTTTTGTATTTACGGACCCGACGACCTCTTCCTGGGAATGGGGGAAGTGCTGGATGACGGACGAGTTGCACCGCGAAGATTATTTGCGGCGCTATGAACGCTGTGCGCAGCGTTCGAACACTTCATCGGTAAGGGCGCGGATTCGCTCGAACCTGATGGCATTAATTAACCCACCCAACCCAGGTGAAATAGGAGAAATTCCATGTCGTTAACAACTGAACAAAAAGCCCAAGTAGTGTCTGATTACGCCCGTGGCGCTGCCGATACGGGTTCACCCGAAGTGCAGGTTGCCCTGCTAACTAATCGCATTGTGCACTTAACTGAGCATTTTGCAGATCATAAAAAAGATCATCATTCCCGTCGCGGTTTGTTAAAACTGGTTAACCAGCGCCGCAAATTATTGGATTATTTAAAATCTAAAGATTTGGCGCGTTATCAAGATTTAATCGCTCGGTTAGGTTTGCGTAAGTAATTTTACGCGGGGTCTTGGTTGAGTTGACTCATCATGGCCTGCCTTGAGCTTGCCTAGTTTTTTATCCCGGACTTGTGCCGGGATTGTTTTTTGTAAATCATGCATGGGGTTTGCTTTTAGCTGAATATTTAATCTAAAAACAAAATCTTAAGTTTTTATACCGGTCAACCAAGGCCGGACAATATTAGGGGAAGAACGTGGCTGTATTTACCGAACACTTTGCTTATGGACGTCATAGCGTCACGTTAACAACGGGTGAAATTGCGCGCCAAGCATCCGGTGCCGTGATGGTTGAAATGGGTGATACCGTTGTTTTAGTTACGGCAGTGGTTGCCGCTACCCCTGAGCCCGGTCAAGATTTTTTGCCTTTAACGGTTGAGTATCAAGAAAAATTTTATGCAGCCGGGCGGATTCCCGGTGGGTTTTTTAAGCGAGAAGGGCGCTCCACCGAAGCGGAAACCCTGATTGCGCGTTTGATTGATCGCCCCTTGCGCCCCTTATTTCCCGAGGGGTTTTATAACGAAGTCCAGGTGATTGCCCAAGTGCTATCGCTTGATCCTGAAGTTGATGGTGAAATTCCGGCTTTATTGGGTGCATCGGCCGCCTTGGCTTTATCGGGCATTCCATTTGAGTCTCATCTGGCCGGTGTGCGGGTAGGTTATATTAATCAAGCATTTGTGCTGAACCCAACCTGCAGCGAAATGGCGCACTCAAATTTGGATTTGGTGGTTGCCGGTACAGAAGATGCGGTATTTATGGTGGAATCTGAAGCCTCTGAGTTATCTGAAGCCACGATGTTAGATGCGGTGATGTTTGGCCATCAAGCAGCGCAAACGGCGATTGCAGCCATTACCCGTTTGGCAGCTAATGCGGCACGCCCGGTGATGGCATGGTCGCCGCCCATTGCGCACCCTGAGCTTGCTGAAGCACTGCGGAAAGCTTTTGCATCATCGGTTGCCGAAACGTATCAAATGCCAGAAAAAGAACCCCGCTACCGTCGCCTAGGCGAGCTACGCTCGGAGGCAATTGCGCAATTTGCGGATGGGGATCTGGTGCCTGCCAAGCTCGTAGCCAAATTGCTTGAGGACTTGGAGTCTTCCGTGGTTCGCGGCCGAATTTTAGCCGGTGCCACCCGTATTGATGGCCGCGATACACGCACCATTCGACCGATTTCAATTCGTACCGGTGTACTGCCGCGCGTGCATGGCTCGGCGCTGTTCACGCGGGGAGAAACCCAAGCTTTAGTGGTCACCACGTTAGGTTCTGCGCGCGATGCGCAGCTCATCGATGCCGTGGTGGGTGAGCGCAAAGAATCCTTCATATTTCATTATAATTTTCCGCCCTTTAGTGTGGGTGAAACGGGTCGTTTCGGTGCGCCAAAACGGCGTGAAATTGGGCATGGTAACCTCGCTCGCCGAGGGATGTTGGCCGTTATTCCCAAGGCAGAAAACTCACCTTACACGTTGCGAGTGGTGTCTGAAATTACAGAATCCAACGGTTCAAGCTCCATGGCGAGCGTATGCGGCGCCTCTTTATCGTTGATGGATGCTGGGGTTGCCGTTAAAGCGCCCGTAGCTGGCATTGCCATGGGCTTAATTAAAGAAGGCGATCAATTTGTCGTGCTATCGGATATTTTGGGTGATGAAGATCACCTAGGTGATATGGATTTCAAAGTCGCTGGCACAGCAGATGGGGTAACCGCGTTGCAGATGGATATTAAAATTCATGGCATTACCCGTGAAATCATGGCGCAGGCGTTAGCGCAGGCTAAAGTGGGTCGGCAACATATTTTGGGTCTTATGAACCAAGCGTTGTCTGCCCCCCGCACCAGTACCGCCCCCAATGCGCCGCAGTTTATTAAAATTAAAATTAATCCCGATAAAATTCGCGATGTGATTGGCAAAGGCGGCGCCACTATTCAAAGTATTACACGAGATACGGGTACGCAAATTGATATTGCAGAGGATGGCACGGTCACCATTACGGCCACTTCTACCGAGGGTGGCGCCGCCGCTAAATTACGCATCGAGCAAATTACAGTTGAAGCGGAAGTGGGTAAAATTTACGAAGGCAAAGTGGTGCGCATTACGGATTTTGGTGCGTTTGTGAATATTTTGCCGGGTAAAGATGGTTTGCTGCACATCTCGCAAATTTGTGCGGAGCGAATTGAACGTGTTACCGATAAAATCCAGGAGGGCGATACGGTTCGCGTGCAATTATTGGAGCTGGATAAGCAAGGTCGCATGCGGCTGTCTATGCTGGGTATTTAAGCTCATCCACGGCGTACGACATTTAAGGTGGCGCCGTGATGTAATTTTTTGGCAAATAAGTTCCCGCTCACGTGTTTAGGGGATTGAGGTTATCGTTATGAAATCGCCACCCGTTGTGATTCAACATGTGCGTTTAGCTCGGCAACCTATCGTAGACCGAGATTTACAAACCATGGGCTACGAACTGCTATTTCGCGCACAAGATGCCGATCAAGTGGCGCGGATTAGTAATTCCAATCAAGCAACCGCATCCGTTGTCATCAATGCGCTCACCGAGATTGGCCTTGAAACCCTCGTGGGGAACGCGCAGGCATTTATTAATGTGCCGCTGAAACTCTTATTTAGCGATGTGCTAAAAGGGTTATCACCGCGTCAGCTTGTTTTAGAAGTGCTTGAAACGGTCGAGTGCAATGAGGCCACCGCCGTCGCGATGAGCGATCTTAAGCAATTGGGTTTTCGGGTCGCCTTGGATGATTTTCCGAGCAACGACATTGGGTTGCCCTGTGTGGCTAATGCGCATTACCTTAAGTTTGATGTACTGGCTGATGGTGTCGACAAGGTCAACAAAACCGTAGCGCTGGCGCATCGCTTGGGGCTTAAGGTTATCGCAGAAAAAGTCGAGGAATGGTCGGATTACGAATCCCTGAAAGCGGCTGGGGTGGATTTTTTTCAGGGGCATTTTTTCGCGCGCCCAGAAATGATTCTGCGGCAATCGATTCGAGCCAATAAAGCGCATTTGCTCAGTTTGCTGGTTTTGTTGCAAGACGAGCAAGTCACCCTTGATGCCGTGGCAGAAAAAGTGAATACGGATCTCGCTTTAAGTTATCGCCTGCTGCGCTTAGTGAACTCGGCTGCTATTGGGATGCGGCGTAAAGTGGATTCTGTTCCAGATGCCGTGCGTATGCTCGGTTTAAATACCATCCGAAGCATGGTTTATCTTTCCGCCTTAACCGGCATTGATGGAAAACCCCCCGCTTTAATTAATACTGCAATGGTGCGCGCACGATTCGCGCAATTACTTTCGACCAAAATGCAAATGGGTAATCCGCATTCTGCCTTTTTAGTGGGCTTATTTTCAACGCTGGATGCGTTTTACGATCAGCCGATTAAACAAATTGTCTCAGAACTACCTCTGGCCGATGCGGTCGTGGATGCGCTGGTTTTGCGGCAAGGGATTTTAGGTGAAATTTTGGAGTATGTGATTTTTTACGAGCGCGGCGTTTGGCTTGATGGTGATGAGGTTACCGCGCAATTTAATACCCATGCACCCCAACTTTATGTTGAGGCCGTCAACTGGGCAGAGCAAATGATCTAAACGCAAGACTATTTAAAGCAAAAAAGCAGAACCGATGTGTTCTGCTTTTTGATTTTAAGCCCATCGCGGTGAGCCAACCTTAACTAAAAGCGGCCACAATCGGGATTAATGTAGTGGAGCATTTGTTGATGCTGCTGATTCATCCGGCGCGTAATTTCGCGAATGCTATACACAATCGCCCGCATCACTTTGTACACAATAATGGGGTGATCGATTAATAACGCTTCTAACTGAACCCGTTCAATGGTAAGTACCGTGGCATCACCAACAGCACGCAATGTGGCACTGTGCGATGAGCCATCTAAAAACCCGGATTCTCCTGCCAATTCGCCCGCAGCTAATAAATGCACGGTATCGCTAAATCCGCGTCCCGTATCCCGACTCACCGCAAATCGCCCTGCCGTAACAATAAACAAAGTGTTGCTGCTCGCACCCTCTGCGAATAATAATTGTCCATTTGCGATGTTTTTTTGCGCACAAATCGAAGCCAAAATCTGGCATTGTTCTGCCGTTAATTCTCGACCGATGATGGTGTTTTTTAGCACGCTGCCTTCAATAGTCATTCTCAGATTCCAACGATAATAAAGAAATGCGATGTTCTAATGCAGCAGACATTATACCCGATTGCCGACTGGCTGGGATTGTGCTTTATTTTTAAAGTAGTAATCAAGCTTTAAACAAGTCAAGCCGTGGATTTTTGTTGGCCGATGGCTAAGGAACCTCTGATTGAATCCTTCGTGGCCGAGACGGGCTTTTGAGGGATGAG
>DZCK01000023.1 GCA_022730245.1 Halothiobacillus neapolitanus | reverse complement strand
AGTTCGGTATCAAAAGCCATCATTTTTGAAATAAATCCTGTAAAAGAAATCCTGTAAAAGAAATCCTGTGAAATAAATTCGGGCGGGCAGCTGTTGCCCACAAAATCAGCTAAATATACCGAATGCAAAGGGGAATGACCATGCGGATTTATTCCCACTGACTTTGTTTGCGCATACTTGACGCATAGACTTTTAACCCCGACTGCGGTACGGTCACGATTATCGACTGGGGGTGCTGCCTGCGCATGCGCGGGGTGGCTGAGAGAGTCCCTTGGAACCTGATCCGGTTTGCACCGGCGGAGGGAAGTCGGCGGCGTGGTCTGCGGCTTCCCTCGAATTAATTTTCTTAACTTTGATTTGAGGGGTTTGCCATGAGCGCTGTGCCGAATGATTTTTTAACCAAAACGGCGGAGTTGTCTGCTTCGGTCATTGCGCCGTTTGCCGGTAGCCTCAAGATTTTTCAAGTCGGTTCGCGCACCGACATTCGGGTGCCGATGCGTGAGGTGACTTTAAGCCCCACGCGCACCGAACGCGGGGTGGAAATTAATCCCCCCGTTACGATTTACGATACCTCAGGCCCTTATACCGACCCTTCTGCCAAGATTGACTTGCTTAAAGGCTTATCGCCGCTGCGCGCGCCGTGGATCGCCGAGCGCCATGATACGGTCGCACTGACGGGGCCTTCTTCCGAATTTGGCCAAGCGCGTTTGCATGATCCGAAAACGGCGGGCTTGCGCTTCTCGCATATCCGCACGCCCATCAAGGCGCAGGCGGGCAAGAATGTGAGCCAGATGCACTACGCGCGCCAAGGCATTATTACCCCCGAAATGGAGTTTGTGGCGATTCGGGAAAATAACCGTGTGCAGGCAATGCGTGCTGATCCGCGCTACAAGGCTTTGCTTCGTCAACACAAAGGCCATTCGTTCGGTGCAGAAATTCCCGATGAAATTACGCCCGAGTTCGTGCGTTCCGAAATTGCTCGGGGGCGCGCGATTATCCCTGCGAATATTAATCATCCCGAAATTGAGCCGATGATTATCGGCCGGAATTTCCGCACGAAAATTAACGGCAATTTGGGTAATTCGGCCACGACTTCCGGGATTGCGGAGGAAGTCGAGAAGATGGTTTGGGGTATTCGCTGGGGCGCGGATACGATTATGGATTTATCCACCGGCAAGAACATTCACGAAACCCGTGAGTGGATTTTGCGCAATTCGCCGGTGCCGATTGGTACCGTGCCGATTTATCAAGCGCTAGAAAAAGTGAACGGCAAGGCCGAAGACCTCACTTGGGAGATGTTCCGCGATACCTTGATTGAACAAGCCGAGCAGGGCGTGGATTATTTCACCATCCATGCGGGCGTGCTGCTGCGCTATGTGCCGCTCACGGCGGAACGGGTGACCGGCATTGTGTCGCGCGGCGGGTCGATTATGGCCAAATGGTGTTTGGCGCATCACAAGGAAAACTTCCTGTACACGCATTTTGAAGACATCTGCGAGATCATGAAGGCTTACGATGTAAGCTTCTCGTTGGGCGATGGCTTGCGCCCGGGCTGCTTGGCGGACGCGAACGATGCGGCGCAATTCGGCGAGCTACAAACCTTAGGCGAGCTCACGCAAATTGCGTGGAAGCACGATGTGCAGGTGATGATCGAAGGCCCCGGCCATGTGCCGTTGCAGATGATTAAAGAGAATATGGACAAGGAGCTAACCGATTGCTTCGAGGCGCCGTTCTACACTTTGGGGCCGCTGGTAACGGACATTGCCCCCGCGTATGACCACATCACGAGCGCGATTGGCGCGGCGAATATCGGTTGGTATGGCACGGCGATGCTGTGTTATGTGACGCCAAAAGAGCATTTGGGCTTGCCGGATAAAAACGATGTGCGTGAAGGTGTGATCGCCTACAAAATTGCGGCGCATGCCTCGGATTTGGCGAAAGGTTTCCCGGGTGTGCAAGTGCGCGATAATGCACTATCGAAAGCGCGGTTTGAATTCCGCTGGGCGGATCAATTTAATTTAGGGCTGGACCCGGAGCGCGCGCGGGAATACCACGATGAAACTTTGCCTGCCGATGCGCACAAAGTGGCGCATTTTTGCTCGATGTGCGGGCCGCATTTCTGCTCGATGAAAATTACCCAAGATGTGCGCGATTACGCTGAAACACTGGGGTTGGATGAGCTGGATGCCATTAAAAAAGGCATGGAAGAAAAGTCGATTGAGTTTGTAAAAAAAGGCGCTGAGGTGTACGGTCGAGTTTAGTTACTTGCGCGTTTAATGCGTTAAAAATGCTGAAACCCGCGCCCGAAATGGTGCGGGTTTTTATTGAGTCTGTCTATTTAAGGAGTTATATCATGATCGAAGTTGGTCAAAAATTGCCCGATGCTGTTTTGCATTATCGCGGTGCGCAGGGTTTGAACGGCTGTGCGGTAAGTGAGCTTGCTACAGGCCAGAACATTGTGATTTTTGCTGTGCCGGGTGCGTTTACACCCACCTGTTCGGATGCGCATGTGCCGGGCTTTGTGGTGCATAACGAGGCAATCCGTGCCAAAGGCATCGATGAGATTTATTGCGTGGCGGTGAATGATCCCTTCGTGATGAAGTTCTGGGCGCAGCATTTGGGTGTGGATGAGCAAACGATTCGATTTTTATCGGATGGTAACGGCATGTTTACCCGAGCGCTCGGCATGGAGCGGGATATGAGTAATGGCGCGATGGGTCTGCGCTCGAAACGCTATGCCATGATTGTTAAAAATGGGGTGGTGGAATGGTTAGGCGTGGATGAATCGGGTTTAGAACACGCATCGGCACAAGCGGTGCTGGCGGCCTTGGCTTGATTTCAGCGGCGGCGGTTTTGCGGCAAGGGTGCAACCCACGGCAGTGATTCGCGCAACGTGGTTTGCAGGGGATCGGAAAAATTGCCGATCCGGCTGTGGATGCGCATCAAATCGCTGGGTGTCCACGGTGTTTTGCGATAACACAACACGCTGTTGTAGCGATGCGGCACGGGGATGGTGATCGGGGTGGCGTCAAAAAATCGCGCTAACGCGCGGGTGAGGTCGGTTACTTCATCCAAGGCATTGCGCCAAATATTAATGCACAGAACGCCCGACTCATCGAGTTGATCGGCTAGTACGGCTAAGCTGCGGGTGGGGATGGGCACCATGCCTTGCTCATCGAATAGATCGATCCAGATCACGTCGCAAGGCGGGATGACGGTGAGTTCATCTGCGGCGCTGATGTCGGCGAAATGTAACGTTAATCGCGGGTCTTCGGTGTTAAGGCCGAAATAGGCTCGGGCAATCTCGGCCAATTGGGGGCGCAAATCGAGCACCTGCAGAGAAAGTTCGGTATATTCCAGCAAATAGCGCGCTAATACGCCACCACCGAGGCCGTACAGGTTCAAACGTTGGGGCGCGGGATGCAGCACTAAGCCCACGCACAAGGCTTGATAATAGCCAAACGCGAGTTGCTCGGGGTGCAGGGGGTCCCAGCCGGATTGGGCGGTGTGGTTGCCAAATTGCAGGGTGATTTCATGATCTATCTGGATTACCTCCAGCAAGCCCCAGGCATCACGCACGGCGTATTTTTTCAGTTCCATCGATGCGATAACCACTGTGTCGTTTTTATTAAGGGTTGATTCATGAACATATTAGTTGCCTTATTGTTGCTGGTTGTGGGCGGTGTGGCAGAGGCCGCGCCATTCGCTGTGGGGAGCCGAGTGTTTATTCCGCTGTATTCTGAAAACCTCATGAACGATGGCTATGCCGATGGCTTAATTGCGGCAATTAACCCGGATGGCACGGTGGATATTACCTTGTCTGATGTGGTCAATGGCGATGATAAAACGCTGTATGGCACTTGTAGCCCCAGCGGCGGCACGCAAATTATGACGGCACCGAGTGCCCAATCGGACGAGAAAAAATTAGTGCGTGAGGTGCTGGTCGATAAAATTCTCCCTTGGAATATTGGCCAAATGCAGTATATCGAGCGAGAAAATTTATCCACGACCATCCAAAAGTGGCTGGGCAGTGGCATGGCCATTACCCCCGATTCGCTCAAAATTGCCGATCGGCGCGCGCGTGAATTAAATTTACCGCGTTTGCGTATCGTGGTGGCTATTGCCAAATGGCAGGTGGAATCCACAGGCGGCAATGGCTTTCCCGTGCCCGCGAGTCGCGCTTTGACAGGCTCAGCCGATATGCTCGATTCGGTGGCAAAAATTTTGCAAGATCATCCCCAAGCGGTGAAAGATGCCGCTGCGATTTTAGCGCGCACCGCTCCGGCACATAGCAAAGATTTGCTGGTTGAAACCGTGGTGCATATCGCTGAACTCACCCAGAAACAGCTGGCGCAGCTGGCCGGTGATACCCCCGACCCGCGCAAGGTAGCCGGCTACACGCCCGAGCAACTTACCGCGATTTACACCGGCTGGTATCGCGTGATGACGGCCAACGACACCCTGCCCTATGACAACGCGCCAGTGGCGTTTTATACCCAAAAAGCCGCGCAGTCGATTGCGAAAGGCGTTTGGCCGAGCTTTTGATGCGCGAGGTGTTGCCGGTTAATCGTGCGACTTGATGGTTTTGGCAAACTCGGCTTTTTGGGTGGCGGTGGCCTCGTTTTGATGCAGAGCCTTCCAGTCGTCGTAGGGCATGCCGTAAATGGCCACGCGGGCATCAAAATCGCTTAATTCGGTGCCGTGTTCTTGCGCGGCCTCGCGATACCAGCGTGATAAACAATTTCGGCAAAAGCCGGTTAAGTTCATCATGTCGATATTTTGCACATCGATTCGGGCTTGCAAATGGGCCACCAAGCGGCGAAAGGCGGCGGCTTCCCATTCGGTTTGATGGCTTGGTTTTTCATCTTGAGGGTTCGGGGCGGCTGATAACATGCTAAGTGGCTCCCAAAATTTCAGGTAGGGGTTTTTGTGTTGAGCGTGACGGCATGAAGCGCACCTGAAGCCAAGGCCGGTGCTAAAATTTTATTCACCATTTGGTGTTGCTGGAGCATGGTTTTGCCGGCAAATTCATGGCTTGTGACGGCAATTTTGAAGCTGCAGCCTTCACCCTCGGGCTGCACGAGGGCATCGGGAATGGCGGCTTGGATGAGTTGGATGATGTCAGCAGGATTCATGATGTTCCCCTAAAAAATACTTAAAAACAATTAGTTGGGTTGCGGTTGGCTGGGCTTTGATTGCTTGGGCTTTAATTAGGGTAAAAGCTGCTTGAGCGGCGCGCCGACCACTTGGCTGCGCCAGCCTTGGTTGAGTTTGCAGGCGGCATCGGGTGCCGCAATGAGCTTTTGCAGATCATCAGCCGTTGCCAGTAACGGGGCGCTGATGCCAAGTTCACGGCTCAAGGCCTGTACTTTTGTTTGCATGAGGGTCACGAGGGCGGCGGTGTCGGGATCAAGCCGGCTTGGGCTGCGCCATTCGGGGCTGTCATCAATGGGTAGTTGGCGGGCGCGATCCACCGCTGCGCGCAAATCTTGAATTTGATCGGGATTTAATTTGTGCCGCGCATTTTGACTGCCATGCAAAATATCCGCCCGAAAGCCACGCGAGTTGGCGAGCTCCAAGGCTTGTTCATCGCTCAATACCCAGCGGCGGGGTAAATCTAGCTGGCGTGCCCATTGCTCACGCCAGAGCGCAATAGCTTGTAGCACGCGGCGCTGGGGCGCGCGAAGCAGTTGCTGGCCGCGCACCCGTCGCCACAGCCCATACGTTTGCGGTTCAAAACGCTGCGTGGTGCTTAATGCGGCGCATTCTTCTTCAAACCAAACCAAGCGCCCGCAATCTGCCAAGCGCTGGCACAGTTCGGGGTAAATGAGCGCAAGATAGTGCACATCATCAGCGGCATAGTGGCGCTGGGCTTCGCTTAAGGGACGAGCCGCCCAATTGGTGCGGCTTTGTGATTTATCTAGGGTGATCCCCAGCAGGTGTTGTACCAAATTGCCATAACCCACTTGATCGCCGATGCCTAAAAACGCGGCGGCTATTTGGCTATCGCGCAGTGCCTTGGGCAATGCGTGGGCGGCGAGATAAATCAGCTCTAAATCTTGCTCGGCGGAATGCAGCACTAAAGGGGCTGCGCGTGCATTGAGGATGGCCCAAAGCGGCGCCAGCTCAACCGCCAAGGGATCGAATAACCACAGGGCATCGGTGGTGGCGATTTGTACTAAACACAATTGCGGGAAATAAGTCGATTCCCGCATAAATTCGGTATCGAGCGTGGCTGTCGGGGCGCTGATGAGCGCCGCGCAAGCCTGATTGAGCGCGTCTGCCGTCTGCACCATCAGGGCGGGTGTGCGGCTCATCGGGCGGGGTTGGGTGCAATCACGGCTAAGGCCTTAAGTTGAATTAAGGTAAAACCTTAATCGATTCGATCAATACCGTTTGTTTGGGCACATCTTGCGGGAAGGGGCCTTGGCCGCCGGTGGGTATTTTGACGATTTTATCTACGACATCCATGCCCGATGTGACCTGTCCGAATACGGCATAGCCCGCGCCTTGTGCGGTGGGGCCTGAGTAATTGAGAAAATCGTTATCGGCCACATTGATGAAAAATTGGCTGGTGGCTGAATTGGGGTTGCTGGTGCGCGCCATGGCAATAGTGCCCCGGGTATTACTAAGGCCGTTATGGGCTTCATTGGCGATGGGCCTATTGGTGGGTTTTTGGACGAAATTGGCTGTAAAGCCCCCGCCTTGAATCATAAAGCCCGGGATAACCCGATGAAAAATGGTGCCGTTATAAAAGCCTTCTTTGGCGTAATTCAGGAAATTGGCGACTGATTTGGGCGCTTTGGCGGGATCAAGCGCTAAAACAATGTTGCCCTGATTGGTGACGATTTCAACCGATACCGGTTTGAGGGCACTGGTTGCAGGGGCGGCGTTTTCGGCTTGAGCCAGCGAGCCAATTAAGGTGGCGGCGCTAAAAGTCATAGCCAGCAAAAACTGACGTTTGCTTGAGGTTAGCTTGGCATTAATCATCGCGTTGTACCCGTTCCATGCGCTCGTGCCGTTCTTGGGCTTCGATGGTGAGTGTGGCAATGGGGCGCGCTTCGAGGCGGCGAATACCGATTTCATCGCCGGTTTCTTCGCAAAAACCATAGTTACCTTCGGCAATATGCTTCAACGTTTTATCAATTTTATTGATGAGTTTGCGGTAGCGGTCGCGGGTGCGCAGCTCAAGGGCGGCATCCGATTCCAGCGAGGCGCGGTCGTTAATATCCGGCTCTTGCCAGTTTTCTTCACGCATGTGGTTAACGGTAGTTTCGGACTCTTGAACCAACTCTTTGCGCCATGCCAGCAGCTTTTGTTTGAAGTATTCGAGCTGCATCGGGTTCATGTATTCCTCGGTTTCCGAGGGCTTATAACCAGTTGGGAGTGTGACTGCCATGTGCCAAAACCTCATTCTTAGCGCGTAACGCTGATGCTATATGTTGTGTCTAAATTTAACCGATTGCGCGGCGATCGCAATGAATGCCAGAGCGCAAGCAACGCGGGAGTATAGGTTTGTCCTTTCGGCGGCGCAATGATTGTGTCGTTAGGCGGGTGGTAACTCGTCTCTACCTTGGCTATTTTTCAGCGCCAGTTTTAATGCGTGCTTAATTCATTGCCGCTGGAGAAAGCCCAGGTTCGCGTGACGACAATTTGATCAAATTGCGCTGCCATGGCTTTGGGGAAGGGCGGATAGGGCGAGGCGAGCTGCACAAGCCTGCGCGCAGCGGCATCAATTTTTGGGTTGCCGGATGATTGCCGAATCGCGATATTGAGAATGTGGCCCTGTTTATCAATGGTGACATCGAGTATAAGCTGCCCCGATAGCGCTTGTTGCGCAAGATCAGGGGGGTAGTGCTGGTTGCCATACTGTTCCACTTGCCGTTTCCAGCTGGATAAATAAGCACCGATGGGGCCATCTTGGCTTTTGCTGGTCATGTAGCCGGTTTTGAGCGATTGACTCACTGCTTCATTGAGCCGCGTGAAGGTATCGGGCGCGTTTGGGTTATCTTCGGCATCGGTTATGCCGGCGCTACCGGTGGTGGTAATGCCCGCACCCGCTTTGGGTAGAGCGATGGTGGGTTCAGGGTCGCCCCGTGTGCTGGCAAGCTCGGGCGGGGTGATTTGTTTACTGGGTGTTGAGCTTGCAACTAGGCTGGCATCATCGGTTTGGTTGGCGATTGGCGCATCTAAGGTGAGCTCGATGGGGCGCGGCGGCGGCGGGATGGGCGCAGGTCGGTTAAAAACCACCAGCAAAAGGGATGCATGCACCAGCAAGGCGATAATCAACGCGGCAATAAATCGCTTATCGCTGGCGGCGGTATGTTGGTCGAGTGCCCATTGATTCATGATTCATCCTTGTTGCCTTGTGTTTGCCCCGCCGCGTGGCGCGGTCGCTATCCTGCCGATTGTTCCGAAAAATCGCCCAGTTCATGCGGAATATTAATCGGGAATCCGGTGCAGCGCACGCAGATCAGCGATGGGTTGAATGAGCTTAATCTGATCGCGCATTCGTGGGCTTATCCAAAGATCACCGCTTTCTTCCATGAACAAAACCCCTTGTAAGTTGAGTTTTTGAATCATCAGCGGCAACTGCGCAGGCTCAAGCATCATCACGCCTTTGGTTGCGCCATCACTAATGCCGTAATGATTCGCCCACACCGTGCTGCCCGCAACCCGGCGCACGGGGCGCGCGGTTTTCGGGTTGATGATGTGCGAGTACGCCTCACCCTTGTAGATGAAGCGATGCTCGTAATTGCCCGAGCTGTTCAGGGATTGATGGCCGTTGGCCGCCGTGTGTCCCGAGAGATCAATACTGGCTAATACACCGCGTTTTAGCGGGTTTTCAATCGCCAAATGCCAAGGTTTATCGCCGGCTTGGCCGATCATGAATAAATCGCCCCCGGTATCAAACAGGCAGTTTTTAATACCGGCTTGTTCGGCGGCTTGGATGACCAAGTGCCCTGCAAAGCCCTCGGCGCAGCCATTGAAATCAAATTGCACGCGCCGATTGGTGACACGCACCTCAAGCCCGTTAACCGACACATCGTTCATGCTGGGCGGGTTTTTTAGCCACGCGTCTAAAAACTCATCTGATGGCAAGGCGTGCGGTTCGGTGACATGGCTGTTGTGAAACCCCCAAGCGGCAATGAGTGCGCCGATGGTGGGATCGAACGTGCCTAAACTCGCCTCAAAAAGTTGGCGGGAAATGTTAATGAGCTCAATGATATTTGGTGTGGCCGTACCGCGCCCCGTGGCAGCCAGCTCGGCATTTAACCGCGTTAAATCGCTGGGTTTCCAGGGGTGGATGCTTTTGTAAAAAGGCTCAACAATATTTGCCGCTGTATTCACGGTTTGGGTGATGGCGTGCGCTGATTCATTGGCAAAGCGTAAGGTCATCGGCATGTTAAATACCGTAAAACCTTCCTCCACGATCTCGGTTTGGGGCTTGCTGCACCCCGCCAAAAGCAAAGGGCTTAAAGCCAACGAGGTTAAAAAATGACGGCGTGTGGACATGGATTCCTCTGGTTTAACGCGGGCTAAGCCGGGGTGCCGCTGAGTTATTCAGCCGCTGATTCGCCAGAAAATCCAAAAGCTGCCCCGCCGGATCGTTATGGCAAACCGCATCAATCTCGCGCGCGCAGGTGGGGCTTGTGACATTAATCTCGGTGAGGTGATCGCCAATCACATCTAAGCCGACAAACCAAAAGCCCGCTGCCGCTAAATCGGGGCCGACGCGTGCGGCGATTGCACGATCGCGGGCGCGCAGGGGGACGACCTGCCCGCGCCCGCCCGCAGCTAGGTTAGCTCGGAACTCATCGGCTTGCGGCACCCGCAATAAGGCATGATCGACCGGTTGGCCGTTGATTAGCAAAATACGCCGGTCGCCCTCGCGCACGGCAGGCAAAAACTTTTGTGCCATGGTTAAGCCGTGCTCCGTCATGGTTTCAATAATGACCGAGGTATTTAAATCTCCTGCCTGAATCTGGAAAATCGAGCTGCCGCCCATCGCGTCCAAGGGTTTGAGCACGATATGCTCGTGCTCGGCCAAAAAAGCCCGAAGCAAGCTCGGCTCGCGGGTGACCAGCGTGGGGGGGCATAAATCGGGGTAGTGCTGCGCCAGCAATTTTTCATTGGCGGCACGCAGGGCATTGGGTCGATTGGCGACCAGCACGCCGTGACGTTCGGCCAAGGCCAGCAAGGCCGTCACATAATGGTAATTAAGGCTGACTGGGGGGTCTTGCCGCTGGATGATGATATCCAGCTCGGCCAGATCGCCTTGCTGCGCCGCGCCCAATTCAAACCAGGCATCAAACCTGTCAAAAACCGTGATGGGATGCCATTTTGATTTGGCTTGCCCCGCCTCGGCGTAAAGCCAGTTGGGTTCCATATAAAACGTTGCCCAGCCGCGCGCTTGGGCAGCCAGCAGCAGGGCAAATGACGTGTCTTTATAGGGCTTGATGTGGCTGATCGGGTCCATCACGATGCCGAGCTTCATGCGGGAATCTCGGTCGTTTCTTGGGTGTGCGTAATCGATTGATATTCGATAGCCGCCGCCAGTAAGGCAAGTCGAGCCACCACGCCGTACACATATAACCGATTGCGTTCGCTATCGGGCGAGGCGGTGGCTGCCGGTAAGCTGCAGGCCTCGTTAAAGGGCAAGGGCACAAACGAGGCGCCGGGGGAGTTTAGGCTTTCGTTAATGTCTTTTTCGGTATGCACGCGATAAAAGCCGCCCACCACAAAATGATCCACCATGTAAATGACGGGTTCGGCGACAAAACGCTGGTCATCCTGATGGATGGCTACTTTCTCAAAACTGTGCACGCCTTCTTGGATTAACACCCGATTAATGCCTAAGCCCTCTTTGCTGGTGCTCATTTTGGTGCGCTGCTTGCGATTAAGCTGGGTGACTTCTTCTGGAGATTGCGCCGTCATCACCCCCATGCCATAGGTGCCCGCATCGGCTTTAATGACGACAAAGGGGGTTTCTTTAATCTCATGTTCATCATATTTCGCTTGAATTTCAGCGAGCAAATCGCGCACTTGTCGCTCAAGGCAC
The DNA here is from genome assembly GCA_022730245.1 of Halothiobacillus neapolitanus. Taxonomy (GTDB): domain Bacteria; phylum Pseudomonadota; class Gammaproteobacteria; order Halothiobacillales; family Halothiobacillaceae; genus Halothiobacillus; species Halothiobacillus neapolitanus_A. Next base: position 6,861 of record DZCK01000023.1, on the reverse strand, counting down.
TCCTCGCCCTCGCGCTTGAGAAAATCAATATGCCCGCAATCGCGCATTAGCGGGGTTAAATACCAAGGATCGAGATTGATTAATGCACAAAGTTCGGCGGTAATGGCTTGATAAATCGAAAAATGCTCAAATTTTGAGCGGTTCCACCAACCCAGCTCGGCAGGGGGGATGACGGTTTGCTCTAAATCATCCAGAATTGCCAGTCGCCCACCCGATAAATCATTATTGAGCAAGATGGTGCAAGGGGAAAATCCATCCACTTCAATCCGCCGGCCCACCCGACAAATGGGGTGCTGCGTTAAATGGCGCCCCGAGGGTAGCTCAAATTTAAGTGGCGCATCAATCGGTTCGAGTGAACCTATGCGCACGCCAAAGCCCGCCAATTCAACAAAATCGACCAAGGCAGCGAGCGATTCTAAATAAAACATATTGCGCGTATGGCGCTCGGGGATAATTAAAATGTCCCGAGCCTTGGGGCAAGAATGCTCAACCGCCGCCTGAATGGCCTGCACCATGAGGGGATCGAAAATATGGTTCAGGTTGTTAAATCCTGCGGGGAATAAATTTGTATCCACGGGCGCCAGCTTGAACCCCGCGTTGCGAAGATCTACCGACGCATAAAACGGCGCAGGGTGTTTGAGCCATTGGGCGCGGAACCAAGCTTCAATCTGCCGATGACAGTTGATGATGTGTGATTCAATCTCAAGTAAGGGGCCGCAATAGCGGGCATCAAGCTCAGGGTGGGCAGAACGAGACTGTTCAGGTGACATGAAAATAATCTCTAATCAAAAAAGAAAGTCGCCAGCGTTGCCTGCAACGGCGCCTTGCGCGGCTCGGATCAACAGCTAGCAGCCTGTCGGACTTTAGGGAAATCGGCTGCAAATCCATCTGAACGGTGCCTATTTCACCGATTTTTTGGGCAATAGAACCCGCTATTACCCTGCAAAATCGGCAAAACAGACCCTCGCTCAGCTAAATTTTCGCCACGATTCCTAAAGTCCGACAGGCTGCTAGTCTAGCTTAACCATGAATCCCCTGTCTTAAGGAGCCTCTGATTAAATCTTTGGTGCGCCGAGTTGCTGATCCAAAAGCCGCAAAACGAGGCCGAAGGTCTTAGTTCTCAAAGACGCCAAGGCCGTCTCGGCCACGAAGGATTTATTCAGAGGTTCCCGAACTTGACGCGCTAAAACATCGAAGTCGTTGCATAAGCTGGCGGCGTTGGGTACATTCCCCTCATTGGATTTTACGAACTGTCTTAAATTAACAAGGCAACTCAAAACAACTGGGTAACACACCATGGAACATTCGATGGAATCGTCTACAGGGACTCTTGCTTTTCCAGGACTTAAAGTTCTTATTGTCGATGACAGTAAAACCATTCGGCGCACAGCCGACAGCCTGCTCTCCAAGGCGGGCTGTGTCATTGAAAGCGCGGTTGATGGCTTTGATGCCTTGGCTAAAATTGGCGATTTCTCGCCCGATGTGGTCATTATCGATATTCTCATGCCGCGTCTTGATGGGTATCAAACCACCGCCATCATCAAGCACAATGCGCGCTTCGCCCGCACACCCATCATCATGCTCTCAAGCAAAGATAGTATTTTTGATAAAGCACGCGGCAACATCGTCGGCGCTTCCGATTACCTGACTAAACCGTTTACCAGTGAAGAGCTATTCGCTGCCATTGGTCGATTTGCCTTAAGCGATGCGGCGCAAGCTGCCACGGGGCACGCTGCTTAAGCGCGATGAACCTGTCATGTCGTATGGTTTCGGGGTAAAAGCCGGTTGCAGAATGTAAAAATTGAATTAAGGAACAAGGCCGTGGCACATATCGTAGTAGTGGATGATTCTCCAACCGAGGTTTATGTTTTGCAAACCATGCTGGAGCGTAATGGTCATAAAGTTTCGGTGGCAAAAAATGCAGAAGAGGGGATCGCGCTGGTTAAAAGTGCTCAGCCTGATGCGGTTTTAATGGATGTGGTTATGCCCGGCATGAATGGCTTTCAGGCAACCCGCGAGCTAAATAAAGGCGCAGATACCGCGCATATCCCTGTCATTATCGTGACAACAAAAGATCAGCAAACCGATAAAATTTGGGGTATGCGCCAAGGCGCGAAAGATTATCTTGTTAAACCGGTTAAAGAATCTGATCTGATGGGTATTTTGAGTGCCATTTTGCATTAATGGCACACGGAGTCATTTGAATGGATGTGTTTGAATATATTCGCTGGATTGAAGTACAAGCTAAAACCCATGCGGTTGGGATGCCAAAATCAGGCAAGGTTGAATCGACGTGGCAGGCGATTCTGTTTCGCACGGGGCAGCAGCGAATGCTCGTGCCCTTAGTTCAAGTGCGCGCTATTTTGCCGCCGCCAAAGCAAGTGAGTGTCCCTGGGGCTAAACCCTGGGTGACTGGCTTGGCCAACCTGCGGGGTGATTTAACCGGGATTTATGATTTATCTCGATTTTTTTTCGATCAGCCCGCTGAGCCGAATCGTCATTCGGTTGTTTTCTTGGCGAAAACGCAGCGATTTGGCGCGGCATTTTTGGTGGATCGTTCCTACGGCATTCGCCAAATTCCTTTTAGCACCGAGCGTGGCGTGGCCAAGTCTCGCTGGGTGGGTGTGCTTCGAGAGGCTCACGTTGATAATGAATGGTTGCCAATTTTGAATCTGGATGCCCTCACAGAAAGCGATCAATTCATGAATGCGGTGGCCTGAAACTTTGCAATTAAAGTGGTTTTGGGCGGGGTTCAGGCAGATTAGGGCGTGGTGTTAGGGTTTCAAACGATTTCACAACAGGGATTCGCCTGTTTTTCAGCTAGGAGTGGGCAGTTGCTATGAGTCTTGGAGTTCGGTTAGGCGGCCTGAGTCGTCAAATTATTGTGTTAATTGCCGTGTCGGCAATTGCCCTTTTAGCGACGGTTATTATTTTTATCGTTTCCGCGCAGAACGATCAATCGCTGCTTGATCGGCGTTTGATTGCCTCTCAGCTCGAACGATCCTCACAGGAAATGACGATTGAAACCCTGCGCGCCGTTCGGGGTAACAAAACCTCGTTCGATAATGTGCTGGCATTGCGCGCAAAATTCGTGGCCGATTTAGATGCGCTCAGTGGCAAAGATAGCAAACGACCCGATGGCAAAGTGCCCAGCAATCGTGCGGGTGAACTTGCGACCGTGCAAAAAAGCTGGTCACAATACAATCTAGCGCTTGCCAAGGTGCTGGAAGGTCAGCAGGCCATTTTGGGGGTGTCGGGTTTAGCGGCGCAAATCAATCAATTGTTGCCAGATTTGCTCTCAAGCTCCGATGATGTGGTGCAATCATTAATCGCCGGTCAAGCCACGCCGCAGGTTGTGTACCTTGCAACACGCCAACTCATGCTGGTTGAGCGGATAGGTTTGACGATGGGTGAAATCACCAGTGGCGATCAGGATGCGGCGAATGCCTCCGACCGTTTTGGCCGCGATGTTGCCTTGTTTGGCGGTGTGCTGAACGGGTTTTTAAATGGCAACCGCATGGCGCCGCAAATTACCGATGCCGCAGTTCGCGCCAAATTGCGTGATGTCGCGGTGTTGTTCGCTACAGTGAACCAAGGCGGTTCTGATGTAATGGCGCAAGCGCCCGCGTTGCTCGCGGCAAACCAAGCGGCCAGCACGATTGATAAAACATCCGGTGTGTTTACGACAGATGTTTCAAAACTCAGCGCGGCATTAACAGATGATCAGGTGCATTCAGGTCAGTTGGCTTATGTGGGCTATCTTACAGGCTCGGCGGCTTTGCTCTTGCTGTTATGGCTAGGGGTGGTGCTGGTTCAAGATTCGCGGCGTGCACTGCGCTCAACTGAAGCGCAAAATCAACGTAATCAGCAGGCTATTTTGCGATTGCTGGATGAAATGATGACACTGGCCGATGGGGATTTGTCGTCACACACCACGGTGACCGAAGAAATTACAGGCGCCATTGCGGACTCCGTTAACTACTCCATTGATGCGTTGCGCGACTTGGTCGGCACAATTAACGATACGTCTGATCGCGTTTCAGGCGCGGTGCAGCGCTCTCAGGCAGATTCACGGGCACTGGCCGATAGCTCGCGCACCCAAGCGCAGCAAATTAGTACGGTGTCTGATGCCATCGCCCAAATGGCCGACCAAATTGAAGCGGTATCGTTTAACGCGCAACAATCTGCATCCATTGCGCAGTCTTCGGTCAATGTGGCGCATCGCGGGGGCGATGCGGTGCGGGAAACCATTACCGGCATGGCGAATATTCGGGAACAAATTCAAGAAACGGCCAAACGTATTAAACGGCTGGGTGAGTCATCCCAAGAGATTGGCGATATTGTGGGTTTGATTACGGACATTGCAGATCAAACCAACATTCTGGCATTGAATGCGGCGATTCAAGCGGCGATGGCCGGTGAAGCGGGGCGCGGTTTTGCGGTGGTTGCCGATGAAGTTCAGCGGCTGGCGGAGCGTGTCGGCAAGGCGACGCGTCAAATTGAGTTGTTGGTTAATACGATTCAAACCGATACCTCTGAAGCCATGCTGGCGATGGAGCAAACCACAACGAACGTGGTGAGTGGCGCAACCCTCGCTGAAAATGCGGGTAAAGCGCTGCATGAAATTGAAACGGTTTCGCTGAACCTCTCTGAGCAAATTAGTGAAATTGCCAAAGTGACCGAGCAGGAGGCTTCTGTCGCCACAGGCCTGCGGGAAACGGTGAATGAAATCCGAACCGAAACGCAAGATACGACAGAAAAAGCCATTCGGGCGGCAGATGAAATCGGCGCTTTGGGTTCGCTGTCACAAGAGCTGAACAATTCGGTTGCCGGCTTCAAAATGCCTGATCGCTAATGGCTGGATGCGGTGCGTGCGGATAGTGAGCTAACGGATTCGATCGGTGAGTGCAAGGTGCTCGCCACTCGAAAGTGATTCATAAAGAATGATCGTTTCTTTAACGCCTGTTTGGGCTGATGGAACGGCAAATTGGCTGCGGCGATAAGGCGGCCGATTAAATCCTAGGAGCGGTTTGTGACCATGCGCACAGAATCAAAGGTGGATTCAATTGTTCTTGATTGGCTCCGGGAAGGGCTCATCGAGAAACTCGATCAATTACTGCGCGCGCTGGATGATTTAAGCAGTGGCATTGGCGGTAATGAGCATTTATTTGAGTCATTGCAGGCAATCAAAACCATTGATGCCGTGTTGGCCGTATCGGATTTTCATGTTTTGCGCGTGTTGCTTAAAGAGCAAATGGCCGCGTTGATTCAACTCGAAACCCCATCTGATCGAGCCACTGCCTTACTAACTGCCGTCACTGAGGCGGCTTGGTTGTTGCGGGCTGTGCTAGATCGTTTAAGTATTGGCGCCGTTGTTAATGCCATGAGCTTGCTGCCGATGATTAATCGCTTGCGGTTGGCGCAGGGGTTATCGGCATTAGATACCCAAAATATTTTGACGCGCGCCAGCATTCTTTGGTCGGAAAGTCGCGTGTTTGTTCGCCCCTACCTAGGCACGCCAGCGCAAGAGCCGGGTGGCATGGCGGCACCGCAACACATGTTGTCGCAAATGGAGCAACAGATTCTGCTCTTGATGCGCGGGGATATTGCGGCAATTCCGAATTTGTTAAGCACTTTCGATTCGATTATTGATCGAGAGATTAATCGTGCCGTTGTCGTCGCCACGCGTGTATTTGAGGAGCTACTGCACGCCGTTTATGCGGATCAAGTGCGTTATTTGCCTTTAGCAAAACGCATGATTGGTCGGGTTTTGCGATTATTTCGCATGGAAATGCAAGGGCGCGATCAGCTTTTAATTCGCTTTGAGGCGATCGAGTTTGCCACCGATTTATTGCTTGAACTGATCGAATCACTGCCCGATGCGCAGGTGCTCTGTGGTGAGCCGGTGCAAGTTTGGCGACAAAACTTGTCTACGGATCATGAGCGAATCCGCTTTTTAGGTTTGGAAACGGCGGCTCTAAAACAGGTGGCCGAGGTTTTGGTCGAAGAATTGGATGCCGCGCAAGATGTTTTGGATTTATTTGTGCGGAGCGCGAAGTCCGATCTTGAGCCGCTCTTGCGCATTCAGCCTCGGCTTGAGCATATCGTGGGCGTGCTGGGTGCTTTAAGCTACGATCATGAATCGGCGTTAATTCGCGATGCCTTAAATGAGTTGATTTTAGTCGTGCGCGGCTCTGAGCTGCTCAGCGATGATTTTTTGATGAAATTGGCGATTGCCGTTATGACCACCGAGCAGGTGGTGACGCAGATCGGCCAGCATATTGTGGATACGGATGTCACGCTAACGACGATTGATCGAGCCGCTAAGCAAGCCATGGTATCGCTGGCGACGGCCTGTTACGACGATATGATTGCCGCCAAGGAAATTGTTAATACCGCGTTACGGCCAAATGGCCAGCCTGTGTCGCCTGAGCATCTAGGCCATGCGGTTGAGCTGGTTACGGGGGTGCGTAATGCCTTGATGGTGGCACAGTTTTACGCCGCCATGCCGCTCATTAACGGCCTTCGGGGCTGGCTGGTCGCAAATGCCGGGGATGTGACGCAGGTCACGCCTGAAGGGCTTGGCGCGTTGGCTGAGGTGTCGGCTGCGATTGAGTTTTACTTAGAGAATTTGCGCGATCATCAAAAAGAATTGCTGCAATTCTTAAGTGGCGCGGTTGAGATGCTGCCGGTATTGCAGCGCGATGAGGGGGTCGCGCAGGCTCATGAGCCCAAAGTTGCGCCGGTCGCGGTGGATTTGGGCGCGCCTGAGGCGCCCCAAGTGATTGATGAGTCGCTTGCCAGCATGGATGATTTAATCGCACAGCTCTCGGCAAGCCCTGAGGCACCTCGTGCCGATTC
>DZCK01000141.1 GCA_022730245.1 Halothiobacillus neapolitanus | reverse complement strand
GGTTGACCCTGTTCCAGCAAACCCCACTCCGGCAAACCCAGCCCCGGCAGACCCAGCCCCGGCAGACCCATCTCCGCTTGAATCAGCCGCACCCACTCCTTTGGCACCGGCGCAACCGCACGCGGCGGCTTATGATGGCGATGCAGAGGATGCCCCGCAGGTGGCCGTTGAGCCGATGGATGACGATGCGTTGACAGAAGAAGCGCCCGCCGTTCATCTCAAGGCCGCTCATCCGAGCATTAAGCGCCCGTATTCAGCTCGTCAGGCCTCCGATAAAAAGCGGTGGCGCTGGGCGCGTGAGCGGGTGATACAAGCGCTTTATCAGCAAATTTTGAACAGCACGCCGGTCGATGTGCTCGATGCGCAGTTCATGGAAGATGTGTTCATGCTCAAGGTGGATCTTGCGCTGTTCCGGCGCATTGTGCGCGGGGTCAGCGCGAATGAACAAACCTTAGATGCCGCGTTCACGCCCTTGCTCGACCGCCCCCTTGCCGAGCTTGATCCCATTGAACAAGCCATTTTGCGCATGGGCGCATTTGAGCTCATCCACACGCCTGAAATTCCCCGTGCGGTTGCCATTAATGAGGCGGTTGAAATGGCGAAATTATATGGTGCCAGCGAAAGCCATAAATACATAAACGGGGTGCTGGACAAGCTCGCTGATCGCGTGCGCACGGCTGAACCGCGTCGCCCAGCGTAAAGTTTGTGGCATTATCGCGGTCCGCCGCCCTGTTATTGAAATAATCGCGTCGGTGCGCCCCATGAATCGGTTGCCTATTAAAATGCCCGGGGTTCACCCCTTAGCCTACCTGCTCACGTGGCAACGCACCTTATTTGCCTGTGTTTTTGGCTTTGTGCTGTATGCGGCCTCGCCGTGGGTTTTTCCCCATTTGCATTTTGAAACGCGCTCGTTAATGGCTTGGGTCATTGCTTGCAGCTTGTTTTTTACCCTGACCTGGGGCGGCATTTGGCGGATGGATGTGGCGCAAACACGTTGGCGCTCGCAGCGATTTAACCCCGGTGTGCGCACCCTGTATAGCTTGTTGTTAATCACCGTGGGCATTAGCTTGATTGGGGTTTTGCAAGTGTCTGAGGCCACAAAAACCCTCGCTGGGCTTGGGCGTTGGTTCCATATTTTATTGGCGTTTGCGGCCTTAACGGCGAATTGGTTTTTGATACAAACCATTTTCGCGTTGAGTTATGCCCATCATTATTACCACCCCGATCGCGATAATAAAGCGGCAAGCTTGGGGTTCCCGGGGCTTGCACGCCATGGGGTAGCTTGCGATGCGGAACCGGTCTATAGCGATTTTGCGTATTTTTCTGTGGTAGTGGGCATGACAGCGCAAACGGCTGATGTGACCACTAAAACGGCAGAAATTCGCCGTTTGGTGTTGGTGCATGGCCTAATTTCATTTGCCTACAATATTTTGGTGTTGGCGCTGTCGTTAAATTTATTGGCCAACGCGTTGCCGTAATGCGGCGCTGAAAAACGCATGGACGAGGTTTTTAAAGCAGCCTATTAAGGCCAAAAATACCATAGCACCAAGGCACCAAAACCAATCCGGTAATAGGCAAAGCCTTTAAAGGTATGTTTGCTGATGTAATGTAAGAGCATGCTGACAAACGCGAGCCCTGAGATAAACGCAGCCACAAAGCCAATCGCCATCATGTAGAGGTCTTCGGGGTGCAGGGTATGCAGGTGTTTGAGTAAATCGAACAGTGTCGCGGCCAGCATGGTGGGTATGGCGAGAAAAAATGAAAACTCGGTCGCGGTGGTGCGCGATAGCCCAAACATCATGCCGCCCATAATGGTAGAACCGGAGCGCGAAGTGCCGGGAATGAGCGCAAAACACTGCGCTACGCCGACTTTAAGTGCATCTTTCCAGCTCATATCATCCACATGATGAATGCGGGGGGCGGGCGCAAATCGCTCAACCAGCAAAATAATAAAGCCGCCAATAATGAGCGCGACGGCCACAAAAATCGGGTTGAATAAATGCGCTTTAATATAGCTGTGAGTGGCTAAGCCAATAATCGCCGCCGGAATAAACGCCACAATTAAATTCAAGGTAAATTTTTGGGCACTGCGTTGGGTGGGTAAGCCCATCACAACCGAGGTGAGCTTTTGCCGATAAAACCACATTACGGCCAAAATAGCGCCCAGCTGAATGAAAATCTCAAAAACCTTGGCACCATCGCCGGTATAACCCAAAAAATCGGCGGCAATAATGAGATGCCCTGTGGATGATACGGGCAAAAATTCGGTCGCCCCTTCAATAAGGCCAAGGGTAGCTGCGGTGAGCCAATCGGGAAGCATCATGGGCAAAGTCCTTTAAATAGGATGGCTAATAACGAGGCGCGTAGCTTAACGTAAAGTGGTGTGTCATGGCACTACTAAACGATGGCATAACGCCGCACCATGCCGGTTTTATGGTGCCCGTGCCGTGATGGCGCGGTTATTCTTGCAGTGCGGTTAAGTGGGCGGCGACACTGCGGGCGAGCGCTTGTGGATCGTAGCCACCCTCCAAGAGCGAAACAATTCGACCTTTGGCTGAGGCGTTGGCTAACTGCACCAGTTTTTGTGTGAGCCAAGCATAATCGGCTTCAACCAAGCCCCAGCCGCCCATGTCATCGAGTAAATGGCCATCAAACCCGGCTGAGATTACGATTAAATCCGGCGCGAAATCGGTAAGTCGGCTAAACCAAGCGTGTTCGCAGGCAGCGCGCCAAGTGGCGCCGCGCGTGCCTTGGGGCAGGGCAACGGGCAGGCAGTTTTTGGCTGAAGCGGGCAGGCCACTATGCGGGTAAAACGGGTGCTGGAAGCTTGAGCAAAATAAAATGCGTTCATCTCCCGCCACAATATCTTCGGTGCCATCACCATGATGAACATCAAAATCCACAATTGCGACGCGATGAATACCTGCTTGCGTGAGCGCGTAGCGCGCTGCGATCGCCGCATTGTTGAATAAGCAAAACCCGGCCGCTTTGTGGCGGCCTGCGTGATGGCCTGGGGGGCGAATGGCGCAAAAGGCGCGCCGCGCGGGCTCACCCAGCACCCAATTGACTGCCGCAATGCCACTGCCAGCTGCCCGCAATGCAGCCAGCAGGGTATGCGGCATCAGCACCACATCGGTATCAAATAGCACACCGCCTTGGGTGGGTATGCTTTGAAAAATTTCATCCACAAATTCAGGGCTGTGCGCGAGGCAAAGCTGCGTGCGGGTGGCTTTAGGTGCCATAAGATAGGTGAGCCAAGGCTCAATGCCCTGCGCGATGAGGTGATCTTGAATTTGGCTGAGTCGGCGGGCATTCTCGGGGTGCGGTACACCCCCCACGAGGCCATTGCTGTGCAAAAGACAATCGGGATGTGTTATGAAAGCCAAATTCATCTGAGTGCCATCCTCACCGGTTATGCTGAACTTACATTTTGCGCGTGCACTCTGAGCGGTGCAAGATTTGGTAGGGTTTGAACTTGTTTTATGCGGTTCGCTGAGTGATCCGCCTAAATCATCCTATTTATTGATGTCGGGAGACGTTATGGCGGGTCATATTTTAGAACCGATGTTTAATCCACGCGGCGTGGCCATTTTCGGGGCGAGCGAGCGTGCAGGCGCCGTGGGCACAATGGTGCTTGAGAATCTGCGGGCAGCTGGGTTTGCTGGGGCGATTGTGCCGGTTAATCCCAAGCACCAAATGGTGCAAGGCTTTGCGTGTGTGCCTGATTTAACCCATTTGGATGAACCGGTGGATTTGGCGGTGATTGCGACCCCGGCATCCACCGTGCCCGGCATTTTGCGCCAATGCGGCTTGGCAGGTTTGAAGGCGGCGGTGATTTTATCGGCGGGCTTTGGCGAGGGCGGCGAGGAAGATCGCTCATTTGGCAAACGGCTTATGCGGGAAAGTTTAGAGATCGCCCAGCGCTATGGCATGCG
>DZCK01000140.1 GCA_022730245.1 Halothiobacillus neapolitanus | reverse complement strand
GAGGAACGGATTGATGCCCTGCGCTTCAAAGGCCTCGACATTCGCGGCACTGTAAAAGCCGCTATCGCCCAGCAGGCGGTCGGGTTGACCCAAGGAGGCGGGTAAACTGGCCAAGCATGCCAGCATGGGGTTCAAGCAGCGGCAACCAATACCAATCGTAAGGAGCCTGCAAAACCCATTGTTCCAGCTTCTCATCCAGCGTATCGGCCAATTGTCTCGCCTTTTCGGAGGCGCTGCCCTCACTCGGAAGCGGCAAGGGGGGCTCAATCACCGCGCGATAATCCCCCTGCTCGGTGGTTTCAAAATGTACAGGCAAAACCGTCATTTGGTGTTTGATTGCCAAGCGCGCTGCAAACCAGCGATTGCCGGCGTATAACGGTTCACGCCCCAGCCTTGGCGCACGCACGTCACCTGCGGCTTCTTCATCGATAAACAAAATTAAATGACTGCCCGCATCAACAGCACGCGCTACTTCGCGCATGGTATGGGTGCCCGCAGGGATTAGTTTCGCAGGTGCTCCATTCGCAAAGCGCCAACCCATGCGGGCTTTTTGGGTAATTTGTTCGCGCGCGCCGGGTTGCGGCAAATAGATGTCGCACATCTGCCCACCGATGAGTTCCGCCACCCGACCAATGAGTTCCCACTGCGATAAATGCGCCGTCACAATCAACACAGAGCCATTAAGCTGCGCTAAATGCTCAGTACCAGAGAGGGTCAAACGATTCGCGCGCACCAGCCGATGCAGCACCGGAATTTGTGCCAGCACCCGCCCCATGCGGCCTTGGTGTTCGATAATAAAGCGCTCGCGTTCTGCCGCATCCTGCACGCCCCAGAGCTGCTCGAAATGTTGATGCAAACGCTGAACCCACTTGCGATTGGCGCGAATACCTCGGCGAGCATGGCGTTCACCCAAATAGGTACCAATTTTGGCCACCCAATTAAGCGGCAGCACCGTGAATAACCGCGCGAGCAGCAGATCTTTTGCATCGCTTAAGCTCATGCTTGCCTCATTGTGGCGCCTTCATTGAAGAAGCAATTGGCTCAAGCTGCATGGGTAAACCATCTTGTGGGCGCAAGGTCAAACGGCATTCAATCGCCACGTCATGCCCTGCTTTGAGCTTGGCACGAAAGCGTTGCGCCAGCGTGGCTAAACACAAAATCCCTTCGGTCAGCCCAAAACGCAGCCCCAAACAAACGCGCGGGCCCACACTGAAGGGGATGTACACAAATTTATCGGGGCGCGGTTGCCCCGGCATGAAGCGCTCTGGAATAAAGTGATTGGGCTTTTCCCAATACAAATTATGGCGATGCAGCAACCAAGGGATGACCAAGATAATCGAATCTGGCGGCACCGCTTTGCCACGAATTTCATCGCTGGCGCGGGCTTGTCGGCTCAACACAGGCACGGGTGGATACAGCCGCAAGGTTTCTTCAAAAATTGCCCGCGTGTAGGGCAACTGCGGCACATCCTCAAAACGCGGTGGGCGATCGCCCAGCGCTTGGGTTAACTCTTCTTGGAGTTTTTCGGCCACGCGCGGATAACGATCAAGTAAATACCACACCCAAGCCAGTGTATTGGCGGTGGTTTCGTGCCCGGCCATAAACATCACAATCGCTTCATTGCGCGCATCCACACTAGACAACGGGCAGCGCTTACCGCTGGTTTTTTTACTGGTGTGCTCACCCAAAAGGTAGGAAAGCAAGGTGGGCGATTCGGGTTTGGCGCGCTCGGGATGGCGCTCGATGATTTGATCGATCACGGTGTGAATTTTTTGCGCCGCCCGCAGGCTTTGCCACTTAGCGACGGGGTTGCCTAACCATTTTAAGTGTGGCAACCCAAACGAATCGGAGAAATTGAGTTGCTCGATCGCTTTTTGGTAGTGCGAGAAATTATCGACAACAATCGCCGCCTCTTCCTCGGAGGTATCATCGCCGAAAATCGTTCGGCCAATAATGCGCGAGGTTAAGCGCGCCATTTCGTTCAGCATATCCACCGTGCTGCCAGCCGGCAGCTTGCCCCATTGATCGGCCAATTCACGGGCGGAGTCCACCATCACGGCTGCGAAATCAGGCAAAAGCTCGGCTTCAAATGCGGGTGCGCAATACGCGCGGCGTTCTTTCCACACCGCGCCATCGCTTACAAACAATCCATCACCCAGCAACGGCTCAAGCGAGTGACGCATTTGCGGGCTTTTTTGATCGTAATTATCGTGTTCATCCAAAAAAACCCGCCGCACGCTATCCGGGCTATTACAAATAAAATAATGCTGTTTGAATAATTGGGCAGTGAACGTTTTGCCCTCATACGCCCGCTTGGGCCACAACACCAATAAATTTTTGCGTAATTTCAAAATAGCCGACCAATCTTTAAGCCAAGTATCGGGCGGCTCCACCGCGATCGGCGGCAGCTCATTTAGATCACGGTAGGCTTCGGGCAAGCGTTCAAAGGTGCTTTCAGACATGATTAATAAATATCTTGAGTTAAATAGGAAGTATCTATTAGGCGTTGGGCAAATTCCGTGATGATTGACGCGTCATCCGAGCGGCCAAAAAACACGCCACGCACTTGCGTGTCATACACCAATATGCGAATAAAATCAGTGAATTGCGCGGCATTCGGCGGTGTTGGGTGCTGCCAAAAATCATCTAAACTTTGGGCATCCACTAAGCTCGGCACATCATACACACAGGTACCCAGCACTTTAACGGGCCGCGCCATTTGTAGCGCCTGCAACCCCGAGGTGCTATTGACTGTCACCACGCCCTGCGATTTGCTCATCATGGCATTCAAATCGCCGCCATTGAAATAAAACACTCGCTGGGTGATACCTAATGCGCGGGTTTCTTTTTGAATCTGCTGGTTCCAGCTTTGCAGCCCCGGATCCCAAGGGTGGCTTTTAATCAGCAAATCACAATCCTTCGGCGCATGGCGCGCAAATGATGCCAACACGAGCGAGATGGCCTCGCGCATACCCGAAAACGGTGAGTACGCCTGAATTTGAAAATCGTGATTAAGCTGCAAGGGAAACACAAAATACGGTCTGCCCCGTGCGCTAATCTGCGTAAATAAGCGCAGCGCGGTTTTTTGCTGCCACGCCTTAACCAACAAACTCACACCCATGGCCGGAAAATAAATCAAAGGATGCGGGCGGGCATCCGATTGTTGATAACGGGGATAAAGCACAGAAAAGAAAACCGTCGCAAAGCTGGCCGACAAATCCCCAAGCGACATACGCCAGCTGCTGTCGTGATATTTCCTTTGAAAATCCACGGGGGGAAGCGCTTTCGCCAGTTGATGTATCACAGCCGGGTCGCGTGGCAGGGTCGAGTTACCGCCCGAGTCAAAGCCCTGGCCTTTGATCTCAAGCGTAATCCAGTCGGGGCGCAGATAACCAAAATCCGTCGACCACACCCGAACGCCCGCCGCTTTGGCAACATCAACCGCCTCGCGGTGGTATTTGCGTTGCTCGCCCAAGAGCACCACATCGGTGATGTGGGTATCGTGCAACCATTGGCTGAAGAAGGCCGGCCAATCGGCCAAGCTGCCGCGATAATTCAGTGCGTGTTGATTGTGCCAAAACAACCAATCGCCCGCGCACAAATTGATGCGGCTGACTCGATGGCCGTCTTGTTCGAGCGCATCGCCCACCCATCGAAAAAAAGCGCTGGGCATACCCTGCAAAAAAACAAAATGCCGAGGCGTTTTAGAAGAATGATTCGACACCAGAGCATTCATGATTGTCGGCTCTGCTGTGCCTTGAACCAAGCCACGGAGCGCACAAGGCTGGTGGTGTAATCCACACCGGCAAGCGGCGCGCCGGCGGTTTTGATGCGCTCAATTGAATGGCCGCAAGTTTTGCCGAAAATCTGCACAATCAATGGGTGCAGCAAGGGTTCACCGGGTAAACGCAGCATCGTGTGCCCCCCCGCAATCAGCCACGCGACTATCATCGCTGCCCTATAGCC
>DZCK01000139.1 GCA_022730245.1 Halothiobacillus neapolitanus | reverse complement strand
TGCCAGTGCATCAAAGCAAGCCAATCGGGCAGAATCAATTTTAATCTCGCGGCAGTTAGTGATTTCATCTGCGAAGGCATTGGGTGTCATCCAAATTAGGGCGGGAATGAACCAGTTGAGGCGGTTTTTTTCGAGAAACGACATAAACTCGGCTTTAATGTGAACCATGCTAATTGCATGAGTTTCATCATGGCAGCTCATCTTAACGTGAGCTTGATTTGCTTTTTGTATTTCAAATCATTGGGTTTCTATCGGATTCCACACGATTTCAATGCGATCACGGCCATTGTGCTTGGCGCGATACAAGGCATCATCGCCGCAGAGATAGAGCTTTTCAAAGGGTACGTTGGCCTGTGCAACGGTGATACTGAGTGAGGCCGTAATGCGTAGCCCCGGCTCATTAGCGCAGCGCAAATCACGGATTTGGCTGCTGATGAGCTCGGCTATGGCAATGGCCTCGCGGATTTGATCGGTGGCGATGACGGCGGCAAATTCCTCGCCGCCCATGCGGCCACTAAAATTGGGTGCTTTAACTAAATTATGGAGGAGGGCGGCGAGCCCCATGAGCACTTTGTCGCCGGTGGGATGGCCATAGCGGTCGTTGACTTGTTTGAAGTGATCAATATCAAGCAAAATCAAAGCGATAGGCGCTTGGGTGAGCTGGCGCTCGGTTTCAAAAATGAAAGTATTGCGGTTTAATAGCCGCGTGAGCCCATCGTGCCGATTTTGAAAGGTGAGCGCTTCGGTGAGCTCTCGCAAGCGCTGATTGGCGATATTCAGTTCAAGTTCGGTGCGGTCTGAGTGGCTAATCACACGCCGCATGTCGCGAATCACGCGTTCGTACTCGGTAATTAATTCCGCCAAAGCAAAATGCACTACCGCAGAGGACGGATCGGCATGGGCGCGTAAGGCGCGATCGAGGACGGCTTTTTCGCGTTCAAATAAATCGGGCAGAAGCTGGGCAGGTTGTTCCATTAGGATTCAATCGCGTGGGCGTGAAATTCAATGGCGGGGAAGTCTTCGGCGAGTTCTAGGCCAAATTCTAGAATGGTTTCATCATCAATATCATGATGCCAATCGAGCACGATGGTGTTGCCTTCTTCAGCGGCAAGGTTTAGCCGATCAAACAAACTAAACAACATTTTGGTGCTGGAGCTGTTGAAGTAATTGAGCTGCACGCTGATTTGTACCGTTTCTTCGGTAATTGTATCCAGAAATGCCGACGTTTTATTCAGAATGTCGCCATAAAACGCAGCAGCGCTTTCGGGATAAGATTCGCCTTTTAACAGCAGGCGGCGCGCAGGGAAGTCGAAATCGACTTCGGGGGTGTTGCTGGTGGCGGCCAAATAAAATTTTTCCATGGGGAAATCCTGATCAAAAAAACGAGTTAAATGGTAGCTTTTAGGGTGAACATTTGCATGTTGTTAGCGGCCGGTTCAAAGCCATATTCAATGGGTGCTGAGCTATCTTTAGCAATGGTAAGAAAGCCTAAACCCGCGCCTTTGCTGTTTTCATCGGTTTCTGCGCGGAGTGTTTTTCGGTACGCGTCTTTAATTTGTTCCATCGACATGACCCGCAAAGGTTCAAGTAAGGGCTTGAGTTGCTCGGCAAAGCTTGGGTCAACGGGGTTGGCGCAAATAATGTGAAAGGTGCCATCAACATGAGACACCATCACTGAACCGGCGCGCATTTCCAAGGTGGCTTGATCGGGCGGCGTTAAGCTGTCGCTTGAGTAATGCACAATATTTTGCGCCATCTCAATAAAGGTTGAGAAGATTTTTCGGCGCGCGCTGCCAGAAGTTTCGGTTTGTTCAAGCCGTAGGCGAACGGCATCACCAATGGCATTAATAATATTTTGTGAAAAATAACCGGCGTAGAAAAAAATTAAGTGTGGGTCAAGGCCAGGAAAACAGGGCTTGTTGGATTCGTGCTCGGCGGGGGGATTCATCGGCATTTTCCTTAAAAGAGTTCGAAGATTCGGGTGAGGTTGTTTTATTGAACCCAATTTTAATGGGCGCTGTTTTTTTGAATGCTGTTTTATGGGGTGCTGGGTATTAAATCAAGTGCCAGCAGGGTCACGTCATCTCGCCGTTTTTCTTGCCCCTGATAATGGGCAAAGGCGGCTTTAAAGGCGGCTTGTTGGGCGCTCGCGGTGGTTTTTCGGCCTTCGGTAAGTGTTTGGCACAAACGCCGTTTGCCAAACGCAATTTTTTTCGCACTGCCCACTTGATCAATGACGCCATCGGTAATCAGAAAAATACGTTTAGCCTCAGTAATGGGCACGATGTGGTTTTGCCATGTGGCATCCATCGGCGTGTTGGCATAGCCGACGCCTTTGCGATCGCCCGGTAATATGTCAATTGCTTCATCAGTATTTAACCCCATAATAAATAAAGGGTTTCGTGCGCTGGCAAAAATTAGGTGTTGCTGAGTTTTATCAAAGCGCACAATTAAGCCATCGAGGCCGTCATCGGAGTTTTCGCGGCTGCCGATGGCTTTGTCATGCTGGTTAAGTGTATGTTTAATATATTGGTTAATGCCTGATAATAGCGCAGCAGGGTCACGATCGCCATGCGTTGCAATGGCTTGGGCTAGGGCAGATTCAGCAATTAATGTCATAAATGCGCCCGGCACGCCATGACCGGTGCAATCGAACAGTACCGCTAAAAACCCATCATCGCGCCCCTCATGGCGGGTCGGGATAAAATGAAAAATATCGCCGCCGACCACATCGCGGGGTTCCCAAATTAGCCAATGATTATCTGGGAAATAGATGTTCAGCGCGATGCGTGACGGGGCAAGAATGGATTGCTGAATCACGCTGGCGTATTCGATACTTTCGATGAGCTGGCGGTGTTGATGGGCTTGAAGTTCGGTCATGGCGTGCATTAAATCCAGCACTTGGCCAATACCCTGATATTTGCCTTCCAGGACAATAATAAAACCGTCGGTGAATACTTTATCCCCCGTTTCAACCGCTAATGCCGTGAGTTGCTCAATTTCTAAGCGGGCTTCAACAATTAAGGGGCTTTTATCCATGAAGGCGATGCAGCTTTTTTGGCTGTAGAGTTCAGGATAATAAGGTTTTGTCATGTTGCTATGGAACATGTTGCGATTGATTAAACCCAGCGGCCGTCCATCATCAAGTAAAACGGGTAAATTTTGCAAACTGGACTTTTGTGCGAATAAAGCCAAAACCTCTTCATTTTTGAATTCGGGTGTAATGGCGCTGGCTTCAATCAGCAAGTCACCCGCGAAGCGAATTTCTTTCAGCATGATAGGCTCGGAAAAAGGGTGGCAAGGCAAAAATCCAATAAATAAAACACGGTATATCATGCAGGGCTTGTGTTTCATTTTTTTGACAATTGCCTATCCTACTTAATTTAAGCCTGTGATTCAGGAGGAGGGGGGTTATTTGTCGTCATTTCCTTGAAGATATTCCGTGGTGAGATTTTTGCTTTGCGCGCCTTGCGCAATTCGATGAGCGGTAAGTTGGCTTTTTTATCAAATTGATAATGACTCAAAAGCTTTGAGGAGCCTCTATAGAATCGGCACGAAAGCCAAGTCATCCGCATGTATCGCAAAGGCATGCCGGTGATGCAGAGGGTTGAACACAGCGGTCTGGGTTGGTACGCCGTGAACACGGATAACACCCTTTGTGCGACATCGGCGGTTGCAGCGCTCAAGCCTGCTGCGCCAGGCAAGAAGCTCGGCAGTCGGCGAAGCTTGGGCGAGACGGATGAGCGCGCGATTCAAAAATCATAGGCAACAAGCGCCCCGAACAATTGCGGCTATGTGACCTTGTATCCCCACGAACCAGCCCATGAGGCGGTGTATACTCTGGCCTTCGGGTTCCAGAATAGAGGCGGTGCTTTCCAATAGCGTTGTCGTGTGCGCGCCTCGCCTATCTGCTTGATATGCCTCGTTGCTCACTGTGCAGCTCCTTGCTCTCGAACAGGCTCTTGAGGGTTTTCGAGGTGCCCTTTATTTAA
>DZCK01000138.1 GCA_022730245.1 Halothiobacillus neapolitanus | reverse complement strand
TAGCTGGGCGAGGGTCTGTTTTGCCGATTTTGCAGGGTAATAGCCGGTTCTATTGTCCAAAAAAGCGGTGAAATAGGCACCGTTCAGATAGATTTGCAGCCGATTTCTCTAAAGTCCGACAGGCTCCTAGTGCGCGCATTCACCATCATTTTAAGAGAGTCCGTTCTATGAGCGCTGTGATATTTCATTTAATTGATGACACCGACCCGCAAGCCTATTGGTTTTATGCCGCCGAGTTATGCGCGGCAGCCGCCGCAGAGGAGCGGATGACCTATGTGGTGTGCGCCAATCACGAGCATGCTGAACGTTTTGATGAATACCTTTGGGGCTACAAAGCCGATGCGTTTGTTCCGCATACGGCCGATCCGGAAGATGTGGAACATGCCCCTTTATTTTTGGGGGTTGATCCTGCTGCCGGTGGCTTTGCCTCGGTGATTAACTTATCCGGCGCGCCCATTCTCCGCGTTGCCGAGCGCGAACAGATCGATGAAGTCGTAGATAACTTGCCCGCCAATCGGGATGCCGCACGCGCGCGCTGGCGCGATTACAAAGAGGCTGGCGCCAAGCCGCAGCATCGGCAAATTACGCATGTCGAGATGGATGCGCCCTAACCCCGTTTTGTATTTTTAATAATTTAGTTGATTGATGATGGAAAAAACCTACAACCCCGCCGAGCTCGAAGCCCCCTGTTATGCCCGCTGGCTGGCGGGCGGCTATTTTGAACCGCAGGCCGATGTGCCCGCTGATGCGCCCAATTACTGCATTATGCTGCCACCGCCCAATGTAACGGGGCGCTTGCACATGGGGCACGCCTTTCAAGATACGCTCATGGATATGCTCACCCGCGTGCACCGCATGCAGGGCGAGCGCACCCTGTGGCAACCGGGCACCGATCACGCCGGTATTGCCACCCAAATGGTGGTTGAGCGCCAGTTAGAAGCCATTGGCAAAACCCGCCACGATTTGGGGCGCGCGGCGTTCACCGATCGCGTTTGGCAATGGAAAGCGGAATCGGGCGGGTTTATTTCCGAGCAAATGAAACGGCTCGGCGCCTCGTGCGATTGGTCACGCGAGCGCTTTACCATGGATGAAGGCTTATCGGATGCGGTGCGCGAGGTATTCGTGCGCCTCTTTGATGATGGCTTAATTTATCGCGGCAAGCGGTTAGTGAATTGGGACCCGGTGCTGCACACCGCCGTTTCTGATTTGGAAGTGATGAGCGAAGAAGAAAGCGGCCATTTGTGGCATTTGCGCTATCCGCTCAGCGATGGCAGCGGTTATTTAATTGTGGCCACCACTCGCCCGGAAACCATGCTCGGCGATACGGCGGTGGCCGTGCATCCTGAGGATGAGCGTTACAAACACCTGATTGGCCAAACCATTACCCTGCCGTTAGTCGGGCGGCAAATCCCCATTATTGGCGATGATTATGTCGATCCGGCCTTCGGCTCGGGCTGCGTAAAAATCACCCCCGCGCATGATTTCAACGATTATGCGGTAGGGCAACGCCACGGGTTAGCAAAAATCAATGTGTTAACCCATGACGCACGCATCCGAGCGATGGCAGAAGTCATCGGCGGCGATGCGCTTTGCGAATTACCAAACGCCTATGCGGGTTTTGATCGCTATGAAGCCCGTGATCGCATCATTCACGACTTAAAAGCCCTTGATCTGCTTGAGAAAATTGATGACCACAAACTCATGGTGCCGCGCGGTGATCGCAGTGGCGCGGTGATTGAACCGATGCTGACCGATCAGTGGTTTGTTGATCTTACCCGCGAAACCCAGGCCGATGGCCGCCCGGGCGGCTTGAGCGCCATCACCCAACCGGCGCTTGAAGCCGTGCGCGGTGGCGACATTAAATTTGTGCCCGAGAATTGGTCCAACACCTATTATCAATGGCTTGAGAACATTCAAGACTGGTGCATTAGCCGCCAAATTTGGTGGGGGCATCGCATTCCGGCGTGGTATGACGCAACGGGCGCAGTGTATGTCGGTCGTAGCGAGGCCGAAGTGCGCGCCAAACATCAACTGGCCGATCACGTGGCGCTCACTCAAGAAACTGATGTGCTCGATACTTGGTTTTCCTCCGCGCTCTGGCCGTTTTCAACCTTGGGTTGGCCACAAAACACCGCAGAACTCGCGCAGTTTTACCCCACCAGCGTGCTGGTTACGGGTTTTGACATCATCTTCTTCTGGGTCGCGCGCATGGTGATGATGGGCAAATACTTCTTGGGCGATGTGCCCTTTCGTGAAGTGTATGTGCATGGTTTGGTGCGCGATAGCCAAGGCCAGAAGATGAGCAAATCGAAAGGCAATGTGCTCGATCCCATTGATTTAATTGATGGTATCGATTTGGAATCCTTAGTTGCCAAACGCACCAATGGCATGATGCAGCCGCAACTCGCCAAGAAAATCGAACAAGACACCCGCAAGGAATTCCCGGATGGCATTCCCGCCTTTGGCACCGATGCCCTGCGCTTTACCTTCGCCGCCCTAGCCACCACGGGGCGAGATATTCGCTTCGATTTAAGCCGCATTGATGGCTATCGCAATTTTTGCAACAAACTCTGGAATGCCAGCCGGTTTGTCATGATGCAATGTGAAGACCAAGATACCGGCTTAACCGATGCGCCGGTGGTTTTAAGTGCCGCCGATCAGTGGATTATCAGCCGCTTGCAGCAAGTAGAGCTGGAGGTCGCCAAACATTTTGCCGATTATCGCTTCGATTTAGCCGCGCAAGCGCTGTATGAATTTACTTGGAACGAGTATTGCGATTGGTATTTGGAGTTCACCAAACCCGTGCTGAAATCGGGCGATGCCGCCGCCCAACGCGGCACGCGCCGAACCTTGGTGCGCGTGCTGGAAGCCGTGCTGCGCCTACTGCACCCGATTATCCCGTTTATTACCGAAACGATTTGGCAGCGGCTCGCACCCTTGGCTTTGCCCGCTGAACATCGGGTCGAGAGCATTTTGGCGCGCCCTTATCCCCAAGCGGATGCCAGCAAAATCAACCCCTTGGCGCTTGAATCGGTGGAATGGTTAAAAAACGTTATTTTAGGCGTGCGCCGCATTCGGGCGGAGATGGACATTGCGCCGAGCAAAATGCTGGAGGTACTGGCCACGGGTGCCACGGCAGAAGAAAGCCAACGCTTTACTGAATTTGCCGCCATCTTGGTGACGGTGGGGCGGATTGGCAGCGTTACGCCCTTGGCGGATCACGCGGCGCTGCCCGAAGCGGCGATGACCTTAATCGGCACGCTGCAACTCCATATTCCCTTGGCAGGCTTAATCGACAAAGCGGCGGAACTCGCACGATTAGCGCGTGAAATCGCCAAAAACGAAGCGGAGCTTGCCAAAGCGCGCAGCAAATTAGATGCCCCCGGCTTTGCCGACCGCGCACCGCCTGCCGTGGTGGCGCAAGAACGAGAGCGAGCCGACAAATTTGCCGCGAGTTTGGCTGATTTAGCGGCGCAACGCAGTCGAATCGAGCGCTTGTAACACCGCAGCGCGCCGCTATTAAAGCGGCGCTACTGCGCCATAACGACCATAACGGCTACAGCCACAACTCAAGCGGCGCGTAATTTACCAGCGCTTGCAAAATATCGCCTCGCGTTACGATGCCCACCACATTGCGTTGGTCATCGACAATCGGCAAACCCCGAATATCTTGCGCCAACAGCACCCGCGCGAGCTCGCGGATATTGGTTTGCGTGGTGGCGGTAAGCACGTTGGCATTGGCGATGGTGCTTACCGCACGCGGGGCTAAATCGGTAAAACGCACGCGCTGGCGGGTTAAATCCCCTTTGGTTACCACGCCAACCAATTGGTTTTCTTGGTTTATTAAGGGCACAAGGCCGATATTTTTTTCATCAAAGAGCGGGCGCAATACCAAAATTGGCGCCTCGGGCAAAAGGCTAACCACGGGCGATGTCATGATTTGCTCGGCCACCTGCACGGGTCCCACTTCACGCTACACCCGTTCCACCGTTTG
>DZCK01000137.1 GCA_022730245.1 Halothiobacillus neapolitanus | reverse complement strand
CGACCCATTCCGGTCAATTCATGCATCTTAATGAGATTGCCGATGAATTATCGCGCCGTTTGGGCCGTCTGTTCCGTCGTGACGCCGCAGGCAAGCGCGCCGTATTTGGTGCCAGAGACAAACTGCAGAACGATCCGAATTTTCACGATCACCTACCATTTAACGAGTATTTTCATGGTGATACGGGCGAGGGTCTGGGCGCTTCACATCAAACAGGCTGGACGGCGCTCATTGCCCAATTACTGAAGGAACAACCAGCCGATGAACCCGCACTCAATCACACCGCCAACGCCACATCCACCCCAGCTAAATCGGAGCCAAAAAAATCATGAATTCTGTGTCAGAACCCAATCCGCCCGTCACCATGCCGCAGTGCAAATCGCTACACCGGCTAAGCGGGCAAATCGCACTGGTCACCGGTGCCAATTCAGGAATCGGGCGCGCGGTGGCCTTGAGTCTTGCGCGAGAGGGCGCGGCCGTTGGCATCAACTATTTGGGTGGGCGCGATGCCGCCATGGCCGTGGTGGACGAAATTACCCAGTTTGGTGGGCAGGCTCTTGCAATTGGGGCGGATGTATCCGATGAACGGCAGGTCGAGGGCATGTTTTCGCAAATGCTCAAGACCTTTGGCACGGTGGATATATTGATCAACAACGCCGGTTTGCAGCAAGATGCCGCCTTCGATCAAATGTCGCTGGCGCAATGGCAGCGGGTGATCGATGTGAACCTGACCGGGCAGTTTTTGTGCGCCCGTGCAGCCATTCGGGAATTCAAACAACGGGGCGTGCGGCCGGATATTTCATGCGCCGCCGGCAAAATCATTGGCATCAGTTCGGTGCACGAAGTCATTCCCTGGGCGGGGCATGTCAATTACGCCGCCTCCAAAGGCGGGGTCATGATGATGACCAAAAGCATCGCCCAAGAGGTCGCGCCGTACCGGATTCGCGTCAACAGCATTTGTCCCGGTGCCATTCGCACGCCGATCAATCGCGCCGCCTGGGAAACCGAGGCCGCCTACGATCAACTCATGACCCTGATTCCCTATCGCCGCATCGGCGAACCCGAGGATATTGGCCGCGCGGCCGTGTGGATGGCCTCGGATGAATCCGACTATATCAACGGCATCAGCCTGTTTGTCGATGGTGGCATGACGCTCTATCCCGGCTTTGCCGAAGGTGGCTGACCATGACAGGGCAAACGCGGGGCAAACGCCACTGGCCAGAATATGCCATGGAAGGCTTCGGGCTCGGGCTATTTATGTTTTTTGCAAGCATCAGTGTCAGTTTGCTTGATTCGCCTGAAAGCCCGTGGGCGCACTTCATCCCCAATCCGGAAATGAAGCGCGCCCTGATCGGTGTCGTGATGGGGCTCACGGCCATCGGGCTGATTTATTCGCCTTGGGGCAAACGCTCCGGCGCCCACCTGAACCCAGCGGTAACGCTCGCCTTTTGGGCGATGAAACGCATGAAAACAACGGATGCGCTGGGCTACATGATCGCCCAATTTGTCGGCGGGGTTTTGGGTGTTCTGCTAGCCTGGGCGGTATGTGGCCTGGCCTTGGCCAATCCTCCGGTGCATTTTATCGTCACCGCACCCGGTATCGCGGGCGTGGATGTCGCCTTTCTCGCGGAACTGTTTATTTCTGCCTTGTTGTTTGGCCTTGTCTTGCTGTTTGTCGGCCAGCGCAAACTGGCACCCTATACCGGCCTGATGGCGGGTATGCTCGTTGCGCTGTTTATTTATTTTGAAGCCCCGCTGTCGGGCATGAGTATGAATCCGGCACGCAGTTTTGCATCGGCTTTACCTGCGGGGGATTGGTCTTATTTGTGGCTTTATTTTCTCGCCCCGATACTTGGGATGCAGATCAGTGCCGGGCTGTACCGTCTGTTTCACGCACCGCGCACCGTCTCGCCGCAATTTCCGCCCGACCCTGGCGGCTATCGCTGCGCCAAGCTCATACACGAGCCCACACAACCGTGCATCCATTGCGGCTACATCCCACCGGAACGTAGTAAATGAACAGTTCAGACCATCCGGTTTTTGATGCCATCATCATTGGCAGTGGTGCCGGTGGCTCGGCGGCTGCCTATGCCTTGGTCAAGGCGGGCAAGCGTGTTTTGATGCTTGAAAAAGGCGGCTTTTTACCCCGAGATGGCAGCACGCAGGATGTGGACACGGTATTCGGTGCGCAGCGTTTCAAGGCATCTGATGCCTGGCGCGATGGCCAAGATCAACCGTTGGCATTGGATGAGTTTCATAATGTGGGCGGCAAAACCAAATGGTACGGCGCGGCGTTGCTGCGTTTCTCACCCCAAGAATTTCTGGCCGAACCCGAACAACACTATCTGCCCTGGCCTTTTGGCTATGATGAGTTAGCGCCTTTTTATGCGCAGGCCGAACAACTGCTGCATATCAGGCATTTCCCTCATGAGCCGGATTTGCAAACGATCATGGCGCGCATGTCCCGGCAAACACACGCGTGGCAGATCAGCCCGCTGCCGCTGGGCTTGGCCGCCGATATTCTCAACGATCCGCAAGAGGCGCGACATTTCGATGGATTTGCCTCCACACGCGGCCTGAAATGGGATGGTCAAACCGCCTTGCTGGACGGGTTATTGACCAGCCCGCTGTTTCATCTGCGCGAAAATACGCCGGTGCACGGCTTGTACGCGGATCCCGATCAGCCACATCGTATCGCCGGAGTGGAACTGGCCGACGGCCGCCGATTTACGGCGCATCAGGTGATTCTCGCCGCCGGCGCCTTGAATTCGCCCCGCCTTTTGCAGACTTTTCTGGCGGCGCACCCGCACGTTTCGCTGCCTGCCGCATCGCTTGTGGGTGCGAATCTGAAAATGCATCTCAACACGGCGTTGATGGCCTTTTCGTGGACGAAAAAACACGATGTGCTGCGCAAAACCGCCTTGTTTTTGAACGATCAATTCCCCCACAGCAGCGTGCAGTGCCTAGGCTGGCTGGATGAGCATCTGCTCGGCACCCAACTGCCGCGATTCGTGCCCGCCTGGATAACGCGGCTCATGGGCCGTCGAGCTTATGGATTTTTCATCACCACGGAAGATGGCTCATCAACGGCAAATCGGGTAGAAGCACGGCAAAACGGTGCGCCTATGCTGGACTACCAACCCGAGCGCGCACCACAGGCACTGCGGGAACATCGCGCCGTTATTCGTGCCTTCAAGCAGACGCTGCGGCGCATCGGCCATGTGTCGGCCAGCCGCGCGACCTGGCCTACCGGCACCGCGCACGCGCTGGGTACGCTGGTCACCGGGCTTGATCCCGCCCGCTCAGTTGTTGATCCCACTGGAAAGGTTTATGGCCTTGAAGGACTTTATGTAGCGGACGGCAGCGTGCTGGCGCGTGTTAGTCGAGTCAATCCGGCACTCACCATTTACGCTTGGGGGCTTCGCCTCGGCGATCACCTCGCAAAGAATGCATCAACCCATCGTCAACCAGCAGGTTAATTCCATGAAAACGGTATCCATCCATGATATCCCCAGTGTCAATCGGGAACAGATGATTGAAGTCGATCGTCTGATGATCGAACACTATCAGATCAGTTTGATTCAAATGATGGAAAACGCCGGGCGAAACCTCGCCTTGCTGGCCTGTCGCCGTTTTCTGGCTGATCAGCCGAAAAATCGGGCGATTGCCATTCTGGCCGGCAGCGGCGGTAATGGCGGCGGCGCGCTGGTTGCCGCCCGTCATCTGCATAATTGGGGCGCAAAGGTGACGGTATTTTTGAGTAAATCACCCGCGCAGATGACGCCCGTTCCGGCGAACCAGTTAAGTAGCCTGCAACAAATGAATGTGCCCGGATGCACGGCTGAAAATGGCGTGCTCGAAGGCAATTTCGATCTGATGATTGATGGCTTGATCGGCTATGGCCTAAGCGGTGCGCCCAAAGGCGCAACCGCCGCTTTGATCGAACAGGCGAATGCGCACACCGCGCCGGTTCTCTCGCTGGATGTGCCCTCCGGTTTATCCGCCAATGCAGGCGGTGAAGCACCT
>DZCK01000136.1 GCA_022730245.1 Halothiobacillus neapolitanus | reverse complement strand
TAGGCATGACTCAGTGGCTGAATTCATTGAAAATCTCGGGTTATTCGAGCTGCCCCGTTGTATCAATTAAACCAAAAAATTACGGGCAAAAAAAGAGCCGAACCCAGTCATGGATTCGGCTTTTTTTGTTCGATTTAGCCGTTATTCGGGTGCGGGTAATGCCATTTTTAGCTTTTTAAGTGCCGCATTTTCAATTTGGCGCACACGTTCTGCTGAAACTTGATACTCATCGGCCAGCGTTTGTAGCGTGGCCTTGGGTTCTGCGAGCCAGCGGCGTTCTAAAATATCGCGGCTGCGCGCATCCAGCGCGGTGAGTGCGTGGCTCATGGCGCTTAACCTTTCATCTTCATCGCGCTGAGCGGTCATGTCTTCAACGGATACTTGGTGCTGATCTACCAAAATTTGCTCGTAGGAGGGGCCGCTGCCTTCTTGGTCGTTTTCGTATAGCGGGGCATCAATGGCCACATCATGGCTATAAAGACGCGATTCCATGGTGGCGACTTCGCGTTCAGGCACATTTAATTCTGCCGCAATGGCGCGCGTTTCTTCAGCCGTTAGCCAGCCTAGCCCATTTTTCATCTGCCGCATTTTGAAAAAGAGTTTGCGCTGGGCTTTGGTGGTGGCAATTTTCACAATGCGCCAGTTTTTCAGAATATATTCATGAATTTCTGCCCGAATCCAATGAACGGCAAACGTGACAAGGCGCACTTTTTGTTCTGGCTCAAAGCGTTTTACGGCTTTCATTAGGCCGATGTTGCCTTCTTGAATCAGATCAGACAGGGGTAAGCCATAGCCCCGATAGCCACGGGCTATATGCACCACAAAGCGCAAATGCGCCATGATGAGCGCTTGCGCCGCTTTGATATCGCCCGTGGTTTTGAGCTGTTCTGCTAATTGTTGCTCTTCTTCAACGGTGAGCAGCGGGATGCGCCGAACTTCAGTTAAATATTGTTGTAATGAATCGCCAATCACCGGGCTTACGGTGCGCAGCGCGTGTTGGGGTGTTGAGAGTTGGGCGGTAGTCATGTTGTTCGTACCTCAGTTAACGGGGTGTTGTATTTATCTTCACACAAAATTTAGGGTTTTTACAATCTTATTCAGATTATTTTGTTGGCATAAAGTTCCGGCGGCTTTTGGTTGCTTTCCTTTATGCGGGTACCGATTTTCTTAGGAAATTTTGGCCAATAATTTGTGCGCTCAGCCAGCCGAGCGCAAGGCCAATAAACCCAAATAATAGGCTAAGCAGCAGCGGGGGGAGCACGGTAATTCGGGTGCCATAGCCAGCGGCGAATTGATTGACGGGCGCTGCTAAGGCTGTGATGAGGGCAAATACCAGCACGCTTGCGACGATACCGCCGAGTAGGCCGGTCAGGGCGCCATCGTAGAGGAGTGGGCGCAACATGTATCGGCGGGTGCCGCCAATTAAACCGATGAGCGCCAGCTCTTCACGCCGTTCTTGCAGCTCAAGGCGCAGGGTGTTGCCTACAACAAATATCACGGTGAGGCCAAACAGCCCCAAAATCCACCAGCTGAGTTGATCGAAGAATTGGCTAATTTCTTGCAATCGTTTAATCCATTCTCCGCCTTCAGATAAATTGGCCACCAGCGGATTATTGCTGAGCGCTTGGCGCAGCGCGTGCGTGGCTTGCCCACTCGGATCGTTCAGGTGAATGAGGAAAACAGTGGGTAATGGGTTGGGTTCTAGTGTGGTGATTTGTTGAATTTGCAGTCGCTGGGCGAGTTCAAGTAGCCCTGCTTGCGGGGTGATTTCTTGGCTGGATTTAACTTGTGCCTGCGCATTGAGCCAGGTTTTAAACGTTTGAATGTCATTTGGGGTGGCATCGGTGTGTAGGTAGATGTTGATTTGACCCTGTTCACTGGCCCAAACGCCGCCAATGTGTTTGATTTGGCCGGCCAGCGTCATGATAAAGCCGGGCAGAGCCAAGACGACGGCAATCGCAAAAATGGTGGCCCAGGCACTCACGGGCTTTCGCACCAAGCGCCAGAGGGCATCTTTAAAACAGCGCACATGGTGGGCTTGCCATGCGGCAAGCGAGCCGTGTTTTGGTTGCACCGTTTTGCTGTTGGCTTTGGGGAGGGTTTCTTGTGGGCTCATGTTAGAACGCTTCTTCAATATGGGATATGCGCCCTTGGTTCAGCACAATTCGCGGCACGGCATAGGTTTTTAGCAAGTGCACATCGTGGCTGGCAATGACAACGGTAACGCCAACGGCATGAAATTGCGCAAATTGATTGAATATTTCACGCGAGAGTTCGGGGTCTAGGTTGCCCGTGGGTTCATCGGCCAGCAAAATTTTTGGCCGATTAACGAGGGCGCGGGCAATATTTACCCGTTGTTGCTCTCCGCCGGATAATTCATCAATGCGGGCGCGTTGGCGGTCAAGTAGCCCCACTTTATCGAGCGCGGCTTCGGCACGGCGGCGAATATCGGTCGAATGAAAGCCCGATACCTGTAAAGGCAAGGCAACATTATCAAATACGTGCCGATTGGGTAGTAGATGGTGATCTTGAAATACCACGCCAATTTGCCGCCGTAATTTGGGATATTGATGAGCTGGCATTTTTTTTAAATCGTGGCCGCCAATGCGAACCGTGCCGCTGGTGGGTTGATCGAGCGCGGGAATCAACCGCAATAAGGTTGATTTACCCGAGCCCGAGTGGCCGGTAATAAACACCATCCGGCCTTCGGGAATATGAAAGCTGACTTCTTGCAGGCCAAAGTGTCCGTTGCCAAAACGGCGGCTCACACCATCAAATTCGATCATGATTGGCGATCCAATAACGCATCCACATAACTTTGAGGATCGAAAACGCGCAAATCATCGAGTTGCTCGCCCACGCCAATAAAATAAATGGGTAAGGCCAGCTCATCGGCTATAGCGAAGAGAATGCCGCCTTTGGCCGTGCCATCGAGTTTGGTGACCACTATGCCTGTAACCCCCACGGCTTGATGAAATAACCGAGCCTGATTCAGCGCATTTTGACCAATGCTGGCATCAAGCACCAAAATGATTTCATGGGGGGCATTGGGTTGTGATTTGCTGATAACGCGGACGAGTTTTTTAAGCTCATCCATTAAACCGCCTTGGGTGTGTAGCCGGCCGGCCGTATCGGCAATGAGCAAATCAATTTGGCGGGCTTTAGCCGATTGAGCCGCATCAAATAGCACGGAGGCCGAGTCACTGCGCCCCGGTTCACCAATGACGGGGATTTGATTGCGCGCACCCCAAGCCATTAATTGTTCTACCGCAGCCGCGCGGAAGGTATCGCCCGCCGCGAGCATGACTTTATGCCCCTGATTTTTGAAATAGTAAGCGAGCTTGCCAATGGTGGTGGTTTTGCCCGCGCCATTAATGCCGCACACGACCATGATATGCGGATGCGCGATAAAGGCGGGCCTGGGCTTTTGCACCCGTTGTAAACGCTCGACCATAAGCTGGCTTAAGGTTTCAAATAAGGCATTTGCATCGGCAATTTGCTTGCGTGAAATTTGTTTTTGCAGCGTTTGAATAAGCGATTGAGTGGTGGTTTGCCCCACATCTGCCAGCAATAAACGGGTTTCTATTTCTTCGAGTAACTCATCATCAATGGCTTTTTTGCCGAGGAATAAATCGCCCAAACCTTCCGTAAAACTCGCGCGGCTGCGCGCAAGTTGTTGCCAAAAGCGTGATCTTGGCTTGTCGCGGTGCGGCGCTTCGCTCAAGGCCGGCTCATTTTCTTGGGCGGCATCGGGGTAGGGAGGTATCACTACGGGCGCCGCTGCTTGCTCTGCCTTGCCTACATCCAGCGCAGAGGCGGTGATTCTGGGCGTAGATACCCGATGCTCTGCTGCGATTGCCTCGGGCAGGGCTGTGGGGTTAATTGTGGGTGATTGGGGCGCCGCATCAAAGGGCTGCGGGTGAACGGTGGGTTCAATGGGGGGCGCTTTAAATTGCTCTGAGGCTTTTTTTCGACGTAAAAATCCAAACATCAAAGGGCCTTTAAAGGGGTGAAACGTAAAATAAAAAATCTCATGTCTTATTTAAG
>DZCK01000135.1 GCA_022730245.1 Halothiobacillus neapolitanus | reverse complement strand
CTCGCCCAGCTAAATTTTCGCACCGATTCCTAAAGTCCGACAGGCTGCTAGGAGCCTCGCGGTGATTTGCTTGAGTGATGCCCTGACCTTGAATAAAGAGCGCCTAAAAATCATCTTCAATTTGGTGTTTTATGCGTTGAGATTCCAGCAGGTCATCTAGTTTGCGCCGCGCATCTTTAATGTCGGCGGGTTTGGCTTTGGCCGCTGGTGGCGTAATGCCTTGGCTGGTTTCATCGGCGCTGTCTTCTGCGCCCTCTTCGTAGGGGTCATCCAAATCGGTCATTTCAGTGGCGTTGCTCATAAACGAAAAACCTCGATAATTCGGCGAAAATTTGGAGCCTTATACCGTGTTTTTTAATTTTTGAACAGGGGTTGCTGCTATTTTTAGTGTGTGCCGGTGCCGACCAAATAAAAACCCCGCCGTGGGCGGGGTGGGGAATTTGTGCTTGACGGGAGTCAAGCGGTTGAACGGGGATTACTGTTCTTCTTCGTCGAGCTCGAGTTCGTCATCGCCGATTTCTTCGACGCGTTCTAAATCAAGGAAGCCTTCAATTTCATCGGCAAAGGCAACGGCGGTATCGGCCCAGATCATAGGACGTACTTCGGTTGTGATTTCACCCTCTTCATCGGTTTGCACGAGCGCAAAGCAAGTTAAGGGCTCGTAGCCGATGCCTTCTTCTTCATCGGAAATGAGGGCGTACCAATCATCGGCGGGCATGATGCTGAGGATTTTAGTGGTCATGGGGTGATCTCCAGTGGGGGGTGGGTGGGCAAAAATATGGGGGCAGGATGACAGAATGATATGACGCTTTCATGGCGCGCTTAAGGGTTCTGAACGACTAAATACCCGCTTGCCATTAACCCAGGTCATGGTGATTTGATGACGGAAATCCCAGCCCATAAACGGGGTGTCGCGCCCCGCCGATAAAAGGGTGGTGTCATCCAGTGTCCAGAAGGTATCGGGGTTAATGAGGGCGAGATCCGCGCGGGCACCCAGCGCAATTTGCCCTGAATCGGTAAAGCCAAATAATTGGGCCGGACGTTGGGTGAGGGCATTTAGCGCGCGCGATAGGGTGATTAGCCCGTCATCTACGAGTTTGAGCACCAGCGGCAATAGGGTTTCTAGCCCAGAAATTCCCGGTTCGGTCTCGGGGAAGGGGGCGAGTTTGGCATCCATTTCATGCGGTTGGTGATCGGAGATGACGCAATCAATGGTGCCATCGGCTAAGCCTTCGCGCAGGGCATCCCGATCCCGCAGGCTGCGTAAGGGCGGCTGCACGTGGGTATTACCGCACAGGGCATCGGTATCCATTTCAGAGAGCCATAAATGGTGGGCACTCACCGAGGCGGTGATGGGCAAACCATCGGCTTTGGCTTGCGCAATGAGCCGCACGCCGGCGCGTGAGGAAAGGTTGTTGATGTGCACCCGCGCGCCGGTTTCTGCCATGATGGCCAGCAGTTGTGCCAGCGGCGCGGTTTCGGCTGAAACGGGAATGCCGGGCAAGCCTAAACGGGTGGCAATGACGCCTTCGTGCGCGCAACCGCGTTTGGCAAGTGAAGGGTCTTGTGGCTGAATGACGACCAAAATGTCGAACGTGGCCGCATATTCGAGCGCCCGACGCAGCAGGCGTAAATCGCGCACGGGGTAATGGGCGTTTGAAATGGCGACACAACCGCCTTCGGTGAGTTCGGCCATTTCCGCTAACAGCTCGCCCTTGAGCCCTTGGGTGAGTGCCCCCATGGCGGCCACGCGCGCGCGCCCAGCGAGTTGCGCGCGGCGTTTAATAAAACGGGCGACGGCGATGGAATCCAGCACGGGGTCGGTATCGGGCGGCATGCACAGGGTGGTAATGCCCCCCGATACGGCGGCCAGCGTTTCGGTGGCGATGGTGGCCTTGTGCTCAAGCCCGGGTTCACGCAGGCGTGCCCAGGTGTCAATCACGCCGGGAATGAGCCATTGGCCTTGCGCTTGGATGGTTTCTGCTTGCTGGGAAGCGAACTCTGCCGGTGCCTCGCCCAAGCCCACGATTCGCCCATCGGCGATATACACATCGGTTTGGGTATCGAGGTTAAGGCTGGGGTCCAGCACGCGGGCACCGCGAATCACCCAAGTATCGCAATCAATACCGGGGCGACAGCCTTCGGGGTGGCGCACGGGGTCGAGGTCAATGCCGAGATTGGGGGGATTTTGAATCATGATTCTGCACTCATGCATAGCGCCATAACGGCCATGCGCACACCAATACCATTAGAAACCTGTTCGAGGATGACCGATTGCGGCCCATCGGCCACGCGTGATTCGATTTCAACCCCGCGATTGGCAGGGCCTGGGTGCATCACAATGGCATCGGGCTTGGCCCATTTGAGTTTTTCTTCGGTTAAGCCATATAGGCGATAAAACTCTTGTTCGGTGGGCAGCAGGCCGCCTTCCATGCGCTCACGTTGCAGGCGCAGCATGATGATGACATCCACATCCTTCAAGCCCGCCCGCATATCGTGGAATACGCGCACACCCAAGGGTTCGATGTCGTTAGGGATGAGGGTGCGCGGCCCTATAACCCGCAACTCGCCTACATTGAGCGAGTTAAATGCGTGAATTTGCGAGCGAGCCACGCGCGAATGCTTGATGTCGCCCACGATGGCGATGCGTAGCGGCGCGAAATCGCCCTTGATGCGGCGAATCGTGAACGCATCCAGCAGGGCTTGGGTGGGGTGGGCGTGCCAGCCATCGCCCGCGTTCAGCACCGAGACATGCGGCGCGACATGGCGTGCGATGAAGTGCGCCGCGCCCGATTGCTCATGGCGCACCACGAACATATCGGCCTGCATGGCCTCGATGTTGCGCAGGGTATCGAGCAGGCTCTCGCCCTTGGTGGTGGCTGAGGTGGAAAGATTAATATTGAGTACATCGGCAGACAAGCGTTTAGCTGCCAGCTCAAAAGTGGTGCGGGTACGGGTCGAGGATTCAAAAAACAAATTGACCACGGTGCGGCCGCGCAGCAAGGGGACTTTTTTGATTTCGCGGTCGGATACCGACATAAAGCCTTCAGCCGTATCGAGAATCCGGGTAATCCAGCTGGAACCCAAACCTTCGATGGTGAGCAAATGTTTTAGGTGCCCTGCGGCATCAAATTGTATCGCCCAAGGATCTTTGGTGAGTTTGGGGATGATGGGGCGAACGAAATTGACGGCCATCAGGCAATTTCCTCACGGGTAACAAGGTGGGCGGTGAGCGGGCTTGGCCCATCGACATGAATTTGATGCTGTGAACTGAGCATGACCCGCTGGCCGACCGTTTGGGCAGAAATGGGCAGTTCGCGGCCATCGCGCTCGAATAATACCGCAAGCCAGATGCGGGCGGGGCGGCCATAATCGAACAGCTCGTTCATAGCCGCGCGAATGGTGCGACCGGTATACAGCACGTCGTCCACCAAAATAATATCGCGGCCATCAATATCAACAGGAAGTTGCGAGGGTGCCACCGTGGGGTGCAAGCCGAGAGTATTAAAATCATCCCGATAAAACGTAATATTGAGCTTGCCTAAGGGCTCGGCAAGATTTAGGCGCTGATGGAGCGCTTCTGCCACCCAAACCCCGCCACTATGAATGCCGACCATTAATGGGTTATTTAACTCTTTTTGCTCAATGGCCCTAGCGAGATTGTGCAAACACTCATTGAGTAATTGATCGATTGTGTTCAGTTCGGGTAGTAACGTCATAAGGGGGTGCTCGCTCGGTGGGCATGGGCGGAAAATCCGGCTCGATTCTGGCTGAAAAATGTTTCAAGAATAATGGCGGCTGCCATGGCATCGATTAACCCTAAATTTTTATTGACCTTAACGTGCCCGTGTTGCGCCGTCACGCGGGTTTGCGCTTGGGCTGAGCTTAAGCGTTCATCGATAAAATAAACGGGTAAATTATAGCGACCATGCAACCGTTGCCCAAAGCGGCGAATGAATGCAGCAACAGGATACGTTTCGCCCGAATCCATAAGCGGCCACCCCAGCACCAAACCCATTGGCCGCCATGCGCTCATTAATTCGGTAATGCCGGCCCAATCGGTTTGGTGGGCATTGTTATTTTGTACTGTGCAGAGCGGGCGTGCCGATTCAAGGAGCCGTTCACCCACAGCAACGCCGGTGCGCCA
>DZCK01000134.1 GCA_022730245.1 Halothiobacillus neapolitanus | reverse complement strand
AAGCGCGCCGCCGCGCTAAAAGTACACAGCCCGCCGCCACTGATCGCCCGAACGCCGGCGCGTTTAAGCCGTAATCGTGCCAGTTGAAATAAATCGGCCTGGTATTTGCCCGGCAAGTGGCGGGGTATAAACCCAGCGGCATCCTCGGGGTGGTGGCTTACAAAGGCATGACGCACGTCTTCGCCGACCTCAAAAAACGCGGGACCGATGGCAGGCCCAAGCCAAGCTTCAATCTGCTCGGGCGGGGCTTGAAATTTTGCCAGTGTGGCTTCCAGAATGCCTGCGGCTAATCCGCGCCATCCGGCATGCGCCGCCGCAATCTCAATGCCATCTTGGCTGGCGAATATCACCGAAAGGCAATCAGCCGTCAAAATGGCTAACACCGTGTTGGGTTGATTGGTAAAAGCGGCATCGGCATCCGGCAAAGTGCCGGAACCTGCCTCGGCTACGGTGGTGCCGTGCACTTGATTGAGCCAGAACGGCTCGGCGGGCAGCGCGAGCGCCGCCCGAAGCCTGCGCCGATTCTCAGCAACCGATTGAAGAGAATCATGAACATGGGTCGCAAGATTCAGCGTATTAAAAGGAGCCGCACTTACGCCGCCTATGCGGGTGGTGCAGCATGCCTGCACCCCGGGCGGGGCGTGCCAGTCGGGCGTGATGAGCTCGATCTTATTCATCGTCTCGCACGTAGATAATTTCCGCTTCGTCGCCGTCGTTTTCGTCCTCATCGGCGGCGCGGTGATACATGCCGTTGCGGTATTCGGTCAGCAGCGCCATTAAGTCGCGCATATCATCGGGGAGTGGTGCCTCAAAGCGCATTACTTCACCCGTAACAGGGTGCGCTAAAGTTAAATACCGCGCATGCAGTGCTTGGCGTTCAAAGTGGCGCAGCACATCAATTAAGGCGGTGGAGGCGCGGTTCGGAATGCGCGGACGGCCACCATAGACGGGGTCGCCTATGACGGGGTAGCGAATATGCGCCATGTGCACCCGTATTTGATGCGTGCGCCCGGTTTCGAGCTGTACGCGCAGCCAAGTTTGCTCGCCGTAATGCTGTAACACGCGATAATGCGTGACGGCATGTTTGCCTGTGGCGGTCACGGCTTGGCGCTGGCGATCGCGCGGATGCCTGCCAATTGGCGCATCCACCGTGCCACCGGCAACCACATTGCCCATCACAAGGGTGTCGTATTCGCGGCGGATTTTTCTTGCGGCCAGATTCGCCACTAATGTTTTGTGCGCAGCCAGCGTTTTGGCTACCACCATGACGCCCGAGGTGTGTTTATCGAGCCGATGCACCACGCCGGCGCGCGGCACGGTAACCAGTGCGGGATCATGAAATAACAGGGCATTAACTAACGTGCCATCGGGGTTGCCCGCCGCCGGATGCACCACCATATTGGCTGATTTATTCAGCACGATAATGGCGTCATCTTCATAAATAATGTTGAGCGGAATATCTTGCGGCAAGGCGGTAACGGCTTCTTCAATCTCAGCCAGTAACTCGATTTGCTCGCCGCCGAGTACCGTGGCGCGGGGGCGGGCAATGGCGCCATCTAGCAAGATTTCACCCGATTTAATCCAGTCTTGAATCCGGCTGCGGGAGAAATCCGGCCAGCATTTTGCGAGGGCGGCATCAAGGCGTTGTCCCGCGCATTGGGTTGGGATAATCAGGGTTTCTTCAAGCTGCATGAGGGGTTCCAAAAGCGCGGATACAGGCGATGCGCGTCGTGTCGAAAATTAATGATGAAATAACGAGGGGGATTGCTTGGTTTATCGTTTTGAATCTGCGAACATAAGCCGCTTAGATTTTACCTTCAATGCCTATTTTATATTTCAGGATTCCCTCCAGTATGTCTGCCCGTACCCATTGGTATCAAGTATTCCGCGCCAAAAAATTTTATGGCAGCCTGATTCTCGCCACCGCCATCGCGCTGACCAGCGGTTGCTCTTGGTTTTCTAAGGGCGATAAAGAGAAGGCCGAATTGGCTGATCCCACCGTTTCCGCTGCGCAATTATACGATGAGGCCTCAAGTTCAATGCGGCGTAGCGATTACGGCAACGCCATTAAAAAATTCGAAACCCTCGAAGGCCGTTATCCGTTTGGTGCTTATACCGAGCAAGCCCAGCTTGAAGTGGCTTACGCCTACTATAAATATGATGAACCGGATTCGGCCATTGCGGCCGCAGATCGCTACATTCAATTGCACCCACAAGGCAAAAGTGTCGATTACGCCCTGTATTTAAAAGGGTTGGCCAATATGGATCGCGGCGATTCGCTGATTAATAAAATCGCAAAACCGAATTTGGCTTACCGAGATCAAAGCATTTTGCACAATGCTTATGTGGCATTTGCCGAGCTGGTTAATCGCTTCCCCGAGAGCAAATATGTCGGCGATGCCAGTATTCGGTTGGTGAAAATTCGGGATTATTTGGCGCAGCATGAAATTTATGTCGCCGATTACTACATGCAGCGCGGTGCTTGGCTCGCCGCTGCTAATCGCGCGCAAACCGCGTTAACCAAGTACAACGGCTCCACTTCGACCATCCCCGCGTTAGAAATTTTGATTGCTGCGTACAAAAAGCTCGGTCTAGAAACCGAAGCCTCAGATGCCGCGCAAGTGCTCAAAGCCACCCGCACCGCAAATAACATCCCCGCGCCCAAGGCGTAAATTCAACCATCCGCCGCCCCGCTGTGTGCGGGTGTTTGGGCTTGGATCTATGCCCCGTTTTTAAGGATGACCTGTTATGGCGCAAAGCGCTGACATGACCGCACATCGCCCGGTCAATTCGACGCGGCGGGTGTTATTTGCAAGCTTAATTGGCACCACGATTGAGTTTTTTGATTTCTACATCTACGCCACAGCCGCCGCTTTGGTGTTTCCGCGTTTATTTTTCCCTGAATCGGATGCGGCTACCGCCACGCTGCAATCGCTAGCCACTTTTGCATTGGCGTTTTTTGCGCGCCCTTTGGGTGCGGCGCTCTTTGGGCATTTTGGTGACAGGGTTGGGCGCAAAGCCACCTTGGTCGCGGCCTTGCTCACGATGGGGCTATCTACCGTCGCGATTGGGCTGCTGCCCACCTATGTGTCTATCGGCATTGCCGCCCCGATTTTGCTCGCCATTTTTCGGTTTGGGCAAGGGTTGGGTTTGGGCGGGGAGTGGGGCGGCGCCATTTTGCTTGCGACCGAAAATGCACCGCCCGGTAAGCGGGCGTGGTTTGGCATGTTTCCGCAATTGGGCGCGCCTTTGGGGTTTATTCTGGCAACCACCTCGTTTTTGTTTCTGACCGCCTTTTTAACCGAAGCACAGTTTTTTAGCTTTGGCTGGCGGATTCCCTTTTTAGCGAGCGCGTTATTGGTCGCTGTTGGGCTTTATGTGCGCCTGCGCCTGCATGAAACGCCCGCGTTTGAAGCGGCGATGGCCAGTAATCAGCGCGTGCGTCTGCCGATTGCTACCGTGTTTATTCATCACTTCAAACCGGTTGTGCTGGGCACCTTTATTGCGTTGGCAACGTTTGTGACGTTTTACTTGATGACGGTGTTCGCCTTAACGTATGGCACGGCGAAAAGTGGGCTGGGTTATAGCCGAGAAACTTTTCTGCAAGCCCAGTTGTTTGGCGTGGTGTTTTTTGCGCTGACCATCCCCATTTCAAGCTTGCTTGCGGATCGCTATGGCCGAAGGCCCACCTTAATGCTGGTCACGGTGGGTATTTTTCTATTTGGTTTTGCGTTTGTGCCGCTGTTTGGTTCAGGCAGTTTAGGGGGCGTTTTGGCGTTTTTGGCGCTGGGATTGGGGCTGATGGGTATGACGTATGGCCCACTGGGCACCACCTTATCGGAATTATTCCCCACGGCCGTGCGCTATACCGGCACGTCGATGGCGTTTAATTTATCGGGGATTTTTGGCGCATCCATGGCGCCGTATTTGGCCACGTGGCTGGCAAACCACTGGGGCTTGGCTTTTGTGGGGTATTACCTTTCTGCTGCGGCATTCATTACCTTAATTGCCTTGTTTTTAAGCGGCGAGACCAAGGATTAACCAGCGGCCGATCGGGTTTTCACCCTAAGGAACCTCTGATTGAATCCTTCGTGGCCGAGACGGGCTTTTGAGGGATGAGTCGCAAGGCGTGGTGCGAAACGAATGGTTATTCCATTCGT
>DZCK01000133.1 GCA_022730245.1 Halothiobacillus neapolitanus | reverse complement strand
AAGTCCGACAGGCTCCTAGCTCAAAACCGCCCAATCACGTGTGCGTGCCCAAAAAAAACGCCCCGAAGCTCGGGGCGTTTTATCAAAACCAGTGCTGGTTTTAATGTGCCATCAACACGGGTGATGGCATCAAAGGCGTTTACATCATGCCGCCCATGCCGCCCATGTCACCGCCGCCTTGCGCAGGCGCATCAGCTTTGGGTAATTCGGCAATCATGCACTCGGTCGTAATCATTAAACCGGCTACTGAAGCCGCATTTTGCAACGCAGAACGGGTAACCTTAGTGGGATCCAAAATACCCATTTCGATCATGTCGCCAAAGGTGCCGTTGCTGGCATCGTAGCCAAAGTTACCGGTGCCTGAACGCACTTCATTCACGATGACGGACGGCTCTTCGCCGCAGTTGAATACGATTTGACGCAAAGGCTCTTCCATCGCGCGCATCGCAATGGTGATACCGATGTTTTGATCGGTGTTGGCACCGGTCATGCCGCGAATCGCTTCCAGTGCGCGAATCAAAGCAACCCCGCCGCCGGGCACCACGCCTTCTTCAACCGCAGCACGGGTGGCGTGCAGGGCATCGTCCACGCGATCTTTCTTCTCTTTCATTTCCACTTCAGTCGCTGCGCCGACTTTAATCACCGCCACACCGCCCGCTAATTTTGCGATGCGTTCTTGGAGTTTTTCTTTGTCGTAATCAGACGTAGTGGTCTCCATTTGGGTGCGGATTTGCGTCACGCGGCCATCAATGTCGGCTTTCGCGCCCATGCCACCAATAATTGTGGTGTTTTCTTTGCTGACGGTAATGCGCTTGGCACGGCCTAAATCTTCCAGCGTGATTTTCTCCATGCTCAAACCGACTTCATCAGAAATCACGGTGCCGCCCGTTAAAATCGCAATATCTTGCAACATGGCTTTACGGCGGTCGCCAAAGCCAGGTGCTTTAACGGCAGCGACTTTAACAATGCCGCGCATCACGTTGATAACCAAAGTCGCCAGTGCTTCGCCTTCGATGTCTTCAGCGATAATCAGCAAGGGTTTACCGGCTTTCGCAGCGCCTTCCAGTGCGGGCAGTAACTCACGGATATTGCTGATTTTTTTATCGTGCAACAACACATACGGGTCTTCGAGTTCCGCCGACATGTTTTTCTGATTGTTCACGAAATACGGCGACAAGTAACCGCGATCAAACTGCATGCCTTCAACCACATCAAGCTCGTTCTCAAAGCCTGAACCTTCTTCAACGGTAATCACGCCGTCTTTACCGACTTTCGCCATCGCCTCGGCAATGATGTTGCCGATGCTGTGATCTGAGTTGGCAGAAATGGTCGCCACTTGGGCGATTTCTTTGTTATCCGCGCAGGGCTTAGAAATTTTCTTGAGCTCTTCAACCGCCGCAATCACGGCTTTATCGATACCGCGCTTAAGATCCATCGGGTTCATGCCCGCTGCAACTGCTTTAACGCCTTCACGCACGATTGCCGCCGCTAAAACCGTGGCGGTGGTGGTGCCATCACCTGCGATGTCGGCCGTTTGTGAGGTGACTTCTTTCACCATCTGCGCGCCCATGTTCTCGAATTTATCTTCGAGTTCAATTTCGCGGGCAACCGTCACGCCATCTTTGGTGACATGCGGTGAGCCGAAACTTTTTTCGATCACCACGTTACGGCCTTTCGGGCCCAAGGTGACTTTAACGGCATCGGCCAATACATTCACGCCACGCAACATACGGTCGCGCGCTGAACTTGAAAAACGAACTTCTTTAGCAGCCATCTGAATTTTCTCCTGAATAAATTAGTAAATTTAAGGGCATTAGCCTTCAATAACGGCCAGCAGGTCGTCTTCACCCATCATTAACAGCTCTTCGCCATCGACTTTAACTTTGGTGCCGGCATATTGGTTAAACAACACTTTGTCGCCAACCTTCACACCCATGGGGCGAATTTCGCCTTTTTCATTGCTCTTGCCAGGACCTGCGGCAACCACTTCACCACTGTTCGGTTTTTCGGCAGCTGAATCAGGCAGAACAATACCGAATGCGGTTTTGCGTTCTTCTTCGACACGCTTAATTAACACGCGATCGTGCAGGGGACGGATTTTCATTATGATCACTCCAAAATTATTGCAGTTAAGAATTAGCGCATCGGTTAAATCAACCCATGCGCGCCAGATAACGAACCCCATTCATGGGGGTAGGTGTTTTTTTTTCAAGAGCCAAAAAACCGATAAAATTGCACAGCGATTCATAAAAACTTCACGATATACTGCAAATCACAGCTTCTTGTCCCTCACCCAAGGAATTTCTATGCCTGCTCTGCCTGCTTTTGAAAAAATTCTGATCCCCCAAGGTGAACGAATCAGCGTTAACGCCGATGGCTCGCTCAACGTACCCAATCACCCCATCATCCCGTTCATCGAAGGCGATGGTATCGGCATCGACATCACCCCCGTTATGATTAAAGTCATCGATGCGGCCGTGGCCAAAGCCTACGGTGGTGCGAAAAAAATCGCCTGGATGGAAATCTTCGCCGGTGAAAAAGCCGCCACCGTATATGAAAATGACAAAAGCGGCCTGCCCGCCGAAACCATGGCTGCCGTGCGCGATTTTGTTGTTTCCATCAAAGGCCCGCTCACCACGCCCGTGGGCGGCGGCATTCGCTCGCTCAACGTTGCGTTGCGCCAACAGCTGGATTTATATGTTTGCTTGCGTCCCGTGCGCTATTTCAAAGGCACCCCTAGCCCACTCAAACACCCCGAAAAAACCGAAATGGTGATCTTTCGCGAAAACTCCGAAGATATTTAC
The DNA here is from genome assembly GCA_022730245.1 of Halothiobacillus neapolitanus. Lineage (GTDB taxonomy): Bacteria > Pseudomonadota > Gammaproteobacteria > Halothiobacillales > Halothiobacillaceae > Halothiobacillus > Halothiobacillus neapolitanus_A. Next base: position 1,363 of record DZCK01000133.1, on the reverse strand, counting down.
GCCGGCATCGAATGGGCGGCTGGCACGCCCGAAGTTAAAAAAGTCATCGACTTTTTACAAAACGAGATGGGTGTAACCAAAATCCGCTTCCCCGAAAGCTCCGGCATCGGCATCAAACCCGTCTCGCGCGAGGGCACCGAACGCTTGGTGCGCAAAGCGATGGAATACGTCATCGACAACGACCGCAGCTCGCTCACCCTCGTGCACAAAGGCAACATCATGAAGTTCACCGAAGGCGGCTTCAAACAGTGGGGCTACGATTTGGTGAAAAAAGAATTCGGCGCGGTAGAAATTGGCGGCGGTTGGCACCAATGCACCAACCCGAAAACCGGCCGTAAAATCATCATCAAAGACGGCATTGCCGATGCGTTTTTGCAGCAAATTTTGCTCAAACCCGAAGATTATGATGTGGTGGCAACCCTGAATCTAAACGGCGACTACATCTCCGACGCGCTCGCGGCGCAAGTGGGCGGCATCGGCATCGCGCCGGGCGCCAACTTGTCTGACACCGTCGCCATGTTTGAAGCCACCCACGGCACCGCGCCCGATATCGCTGGCAAAAACCTCGCCAACCCCGCCTCCATTATCTTGTCTGCCGAAATGATGTTGCGCCACATGGGCTGGATTGAAGCGGCCGATTTAGTCATCAAGGGCGTAGAAGGCGCCATTCTCGGCAAAAAAGTTACCGGCGATTTTGCCCGCTTAATGGATGACGCCACCCAAATCGGCAGCGATGCCTTCGGCAACGAGATGATCCAACACATGGGCTAAACTCAATCAGCCCAAACAGAACAAAGCCCGCCAACTGCGGGCTTTGTTCACTTAAGCTGTGCAAAATAAAAACAGGAAGAATTACCGTGGATATTCAACCCGAAGTGCAAGTGCAATGCCCCTATTGCTGGGAAACCATCGATCTTTTACTCGATGCCAGCGCCGGCGGACAAGATTACGTTGAGGATTGCTCGGTATGCTGCCGGCCCATCATCGTGCATACCTCTTTTGCATTCGATGAGCCCGAGGTATGGGTCGAACCCGAAATGGACTAGCCGCTAATCGCGCGCCCCAATTTAGCCCGCCCCCGCACTGTGATAGCATGCGCGGCAAGTCTACGTAGCTCAGTTGGATAGAGCGATCCCCTCCTAAGGGATAGGTCGGGGGTTCAATTCCCTCCGTGGACACCAATAAAAACAATAACTTAGGCCGTCTTACACTTCATTTCGTGTCGTGATAAACGGCTTTTTTTGTGCTTTTTTGTGGGCATTTGTATAGTTTTTTGTATAGTTTTTTTGCCCTAAAACGCCGTGCCAGCGGGGCGTAATCGGGGTGCCTGCTTTTTAATTCGCGCCCGAACCCGATTTTTTAA
>DZCK01000132.1 GCA_022730245.1 Halothiobacillus neapolitanus | reverse complement strand
AAAACTTATAACACTACTTGCGCACCCAGCTCCACCACGGCGTTCGGAGGAATATTAAAATAGCTCACGACGCTACCCGCATTACGAAACATATTAATAAACAATCTTTGGCGCCATAACGGCATTGATGAGTTTTGGCTGGGTATTAAAGCCTCCCGGCCAATAAAATACGAAGTTTGCATCGGATTTAACTCCAAATAATCTCGATTCAATAAAGTTAATGCGGCGGGAATATTGGGTTCATCCTTAAAACCAAAGGATATGGTAATTCGATGGAATTGATTGGGTAGCGCTTCATAGGTGAGTCGCTCAGAGTAAGACACTTTGGGCACATCCATAAAACGCACACTTAATACAACCACTTCTTGATGTAAGACTTTATTGTGTTTTAGATTATGAAGGAGTGCATGAGGAACCCCTTCTGGGTTTGCCGTTAAAAATATGGCTGTTCCCGGGACACGGGTGGAAATTTCTTTGCTCATGGAACTAACAAAAGTGCGTAAATCAATCGCATCGTTTTTTAATCTATCGCGCAACAGTAATCGACCCTGCTTCCAGGTGGTCATTAAAATAAATAAACCAAAGCCGAATAATAAGGGAAACCAGCCACCCGACTCAATTTTTATAAAATTCGCGCTAAAAAACGCCAAGTCAATCCCTAAAAAAATAGCGATAAATAACCCACCCTTAAACCAGCCCCAAGCCCAAAGGCGGCTTACAACTATAAAGGCCAAGAGTGAGGTAATCACCATTGTACCCGTTACGGCAATGCCATATGCGGCCGCAAGTTTGGCCGAACTTTCAAACCCCAGCACTAAAAAAATAACCGCAATCATTAAAATCCAGTTGATAACAGGGATGTAAATTTGCCCTTGGCGATCATCGGATGTTTGTAACACATTCATGCGCGGCACATAACCGAGTAGCATGGCTTGACGTGTAATAGAAAAAGTGCCGGAAATAACTGCTTGAGAAGCAATTACGGTTGCGGTTGTCGCCAGTGTTACAAGCGGATAAAGCGCCCATTCAGGGGCTAAGCGAAAAAAGGGATTGGTAATATCCTCCGGGTGCGCCATAAGCAAGGCACCTTGGCCAAAGTAATTGAGCAATAACGCGGGCAAAACCAACCCAAACCAAGCTATCTGTATCGGTAATCGACCAAAGTGCCCCATATCGGCATAAAGCGCTTCAGCACCCGTTAAAGCCAAAACAACACCGCCGAGTGATAAAAAACCAGCCCAAGGGGAATCATGCAACAGATGAAATGCATGAATTGGGTTAAGCGCATTTAAAATTTTTGGCTCAGTTAATATACCGATTAGGCCTAAAACAGATAATACAAAAAACCACAAAAGCATAATTGGGCCAAATAATCGACCGACACTCGCGGTGCCTTTTCGCTGAAAAAGAAATAGACCCCATAAAATACCTATCGTAATAGGGATAACAAACGGTTTTAACTCGGGGCTTGCAATTTCCAAACCCTCAACTGCAGATAATACCGAAATCGCAGGGGTGATTACACTATCGCCATAAAATAAAGCAGCACCGAATATACCCAGCAAAATAACGCCATTGCGCAAACGGGATTGGGGCTTAAGGGAGCGCAGAGCCAGTGCCATGAGTGCCATAATACCCCCCTCACCCTGATTATCTGCACGCATGATAAACATCACATATTTTATGGATACGACAATCATGAGTGACCAAAAAATCAAGGAAAGCACGCCTAAAATATGCTCTTCAGCCAAGGTAATGGGATGTGTCACAGAACTAAATATGGTGTTTAGGGTATACAGTGGGCTGGTACCAATATCACCGTAGACGATGCCCGTGGCGGCAAGCGATAATCCGGCTAGACCATTTTTTGCTTTGACATTCGCAGGCGCACTAACCATTGAGACATCCTTAAAATTGGCAATAAAATAAACTCAAATAGGCACTAAATTCGCAAAACTTAAAATAAGCCATTTACGCCCTTCAACGCCAAAATTAACCAATACGCGGGTTGCCGCGCCCGAGCCTTCGTGATCAACAATAACCCCCTCACCAAATTTTGCATGCCGCACTGCTTGCCCCAAAGATAACCCACTATCGGTTGATTCGCTGCGTGCGGGTAATCCTTTGGGCGCCGCATACGCTTGATACGCCTTGGCGCGAGGACGAATTTCTTCGATTAAATCGGCGGGTAGCTCACCCAGAAATCGTGACGGAACGGGGAACGTTTGCCTGCCGTGTAATCGGCGGGATTCCGAACCGGTTAATGTCAACACCGTTTGGGCGCGCGTGATGCCGACATAACACAGGCGGCGTTCTTCCTCTAATCGCCCAGGTTCATCAAGTGACATTTGATGCGGGAACAGCCCTTCCTCAAGCCCCACCAAAAACACGTGCGGGAACTCCAAACCTTTTGAGGCGTGCAGCGTCATTAATTGCACGCAATCTTCCCAGTCGGCACCCTGTGCATCCCCCGCATCTAGGCTGGTTTGGCTTAAAAAAGCATCAAGCTCACTCATGCCCTCAGATTCTGCCGCATCAAACACAAACCCCCGTGCGGCATTAACCAGCTCATCTAAGTTTTCGAGCCGAGCTGCTCCGCGTTCACGATCACGATCTTTTTGCTGCATATCGCGCAAGCCACTGTCATCGATTGTTTTTGCCACTCGATCGGCCAACAAAAGCGCGCTTGTTTGCTCGGCCAAGTTTTCGATTAAAGCCAAAAACTGGCGCATACCCCCGGCTGCTCGCGGCGAAAATTTACCACTCAGCAGAGCATTTTGAGCGGCCCGCCACAATGAAACGCCCTCGGCTCGAGCCATCTCGCGCAAGGTGAGCAAGGTTTTATCGCCTAACCCGCGCACCGGCGTATTCACCACCCGATCAAATGCGGCATCATCATCCCGATTGGCCATTAGGCGCAAATAGGCCAATGCATCGCGGATTTCAGCCCGATCAAAAAAGCGTAAGCCACCATAAATACGATAGGGTAATCCGGCTTTAATCAGCGCCTCTTCAAATACGCGCGATAAGGCATTGGCCCGATACAAAATGGCGCATTCGCTCCGCGATAGCCCCATGCGGACGGCCTGCGCAATTTGCTCCACCACAAAATACGCTTCATCTTGCTCATTAAAGGCAAGGTAATACGCGATGGGTGCGCCTCGCGCGCCTTCTGTCCAGAGGTTTTTGCCTAAGCGGCCTTGATTGCGGGCGATGATGGCGTTGGCGGCCTCTAAAATATGGCTCGTTGAGCGATAGTTTTGCTCTAAGCGCACGAGGTGCGTTTGAGGAAAATCGCGGGCAAAATTCTGAATATGCTCAATTTTTGCACCACGCCAACCGTAAATAGATTGATCGTCATCGCCCACCGCAAAAATGCCATTCGCCTCGCCAATCAGCAAACGCGCCCAAGCATATTGCAGGCTATTTGTATCTTGAAATTCATCAATCAACACTTGCTTGAATCGTTGCTGATAATGCTGACGCAAGGTGTCATGGTCACGCAGTAATTCGGTTGCCCGCAGCAGCAGCTCGGTAAAATCGACCATGCCCCCACGCTGGCAAATCGCTTCATATTCGAGATAAAGTGGAATGATCATATCGCCTATCGCATCACCTGAGACGGCAATGTGTTGGGCTCTTAGCCCCTGCTCTTTCCAATTATTAATGACACTAGCCACCATGCGGGGCGGCCAGCGGGTTTCATCTAAATTGGCTTCTTTAATCACCCGTTTTATCAGGCGGAGTTGATCATCCGAATCAAGAATTTGAAACGCAGACGGCAGCTTTGCTTCCGTGTGATGCAAACGCAATAGTCGATTCGATAAGCTGTGGAAAGTCCCCACCCACAGCCCGCGCGATCCGCCCGGCTGGGCTTGATCGGCGTTTAATAAATCAACCAAGCGGCTGCGCATTTCACCGGCTGCTTTGTTGGTGAATGTGACGGCTAATAAACTGTGCGGCGACATACCCTGATCTTCACACAGCCAAGCCATACGATGCGTGAGAACCCGCGTTTTACCCGAACCTGCCCCAGCCAACACAAGGGTCGCTAAGGCGGGGCTGGTAACGGCCTCACGCTGCGCGGAATTTAAAGGGTCGAGAATTCTTTTTGTCATCATGGCTGCGCATTGTACTGATGAACGATTTGTTTCATCAGATTTAATCTTATGGGCACCTCGAAAAACCG
>DZCK01000002.1 GCA_022730245.1 Halothiobacillus neapolitanus | reverse complement strand
TTTTCATGCGGATTTGGTTAATAAAAATCACCATGCAGTTGGTGCGCTTAATATTACCTGTGAGTTTGCGCAAGGCTTGGCTCATTAATCGTGCTTGCAAACCGACATGGGTATCGCCCATTTCGCCTTCAATTTCTGCCTTGGGCACGAGGGCGGCCACCGAATCGATCACTACCACATCCACCGCGCCCGAGCGCACGAGCATGTCGGTAATTTCGAGCGCCTGCTCACCGGTATCCGGCTGGCTAACCAACAAATCATCCACATTCACGCCCAATTTTTGGGCATAAGTGGGGTCAAGCGCGTGCTCGGCATCTACAAATGCACACACACCACCGGTTTTTTGCGCCTGGGCAATTACCTGCAAGGTGAGCGTGGTTTTACCCGAAGACTCGGGTCCGTAAATTTCAATTACGCGGCCGCGCGGTAAACCGCCGATCCCCAACGCTGCATCCAAAGCAATTGAGCCTGTGCTCACGACGGGCACATCAACGCCTGCCGTGTCGTTCATCCGCATCACGGCGCCTTTGCCAAATTGGCGCTCAATCTGACTTAAGGCGGCCGTTAGGGCTTTTTTACGATTTTCGTCCATGGGGGATACCTTTATTAAAATAGCATTAATGCAAATTGCGAATAAACCACACCAGCAGACGGCCGGACTTATAGAATCGTAGCGAACATCGAGCTGGGCGATGGGTATATTTTGCCGATTTTGCAGGGTAATAGCGGGTTCTATTACCCAAAAAAGCGGTGAAATATGAGCTGTCCCGATGGATTTGCAGCCGATTCCCCTAAAGTCCGACCGGCTGCTAACCCATCACGGCGGCCATGCGCCGCAGAGCTTCTTCCAACGCGGCCATGCTGGTGGCGTAACTCAGGCGAATGTACCCCGGTGCGCCAAAAGCAGTGCCAGGCACGACGGCAACACCGGCCTTTTCCAGCAGGAGTTCACTCAAAGCTACGTCATCTGCCAGATTCAGGCGGGCGATAACCCCGCGCACATCGGGAAAACTATAAAACGCCCCTTGGCTGGGCAAGCACACAACATCGCGGATTTCATTGAGGCGTGCCACCACGAAATCATGCCGCGCCTTGAATGACAGCACCATCATTTGAATTTCAGATTGATCGCCTTCAATCGCCGCCTGTGCGGCTACTTGGGCGATAGAGCAGGCGCTCGACGTACTTTGCGATTGAATGGTGTTCATCGCTTTAATCAGGGGCGCGGGACCTGCCGCATAGCCGATTCGCCAACCGGTCATCGCATAGGCCTTGCTGACGCCGTTCAAGACAATGATCCGAGGCAATAAATCGGGTGCCGCCATGGCGATATTCGAGAACGGTTCTGCCGACCACAGAATTTTCTCGTACATATCATCGGTCGCAATCAGCACCTTGGGATGCAAACGCAGCACTTCCGCCATGGCCGCCCAGTCTTGCTGCGTGTAGGCCACGCCGGTGGGATTCGATGGGCTATTGAACATCACGATGCGGGTTTTTTCGGTGATAGCCGCCGCTAACTGCGCGGGCGTGAGCTTAAAACCCTGCTCTTGCCCTGCCAGAACGATGACCGGCTCGCCCCCCGCTAAAAGCACCATATCGGGGTAGGAAACCCAAAACGGCGCGGGGATAATTACCTCGTCCCCCGTGTTCAGCAGGGCTTGGAACAGGTTATAGATACTTTGCTTGCCGCCGGTAGACACGATAATTTCATTCGGTGCGTAATTAAGCCCTTGGTCATCACGCAAACGCTTGGCAATGGCTTGGCGCAAGCTCAAAATTCCTTCGACAGCCGTATACCGAGTAAAGCCGGCGTTAATCGCATCAATAGCGGCGGCGCGAATCGGCTCGGGGGTATCAAAATCTGGCTCCCCTGCCCCCAAGCTAATAATGTCTCGGCCAAGCGCTTTTAATTCAGCAGCTTTTGCCGCCACAGCCAAAGTGGGCGATGGGCGCACGCGGCGTACCCGGTCTGAAAGGATCATGATCGAAAAAAACTCCCAAGGATTGTGAGGTGGGCTACGCTCAACAAAAAACCCTGTGCGAAAAACACAAATTAAATAGCCCGATATGGTACCGAAATCGCCCCAAGGCCGGTAGCGCTTTTAGATTTCTGCCATGGGCAGACGGCTTAAATCTCGAACGCGACGAAACTCAAATAAACAAACCGCTGCCGCCACCGAAACATTCAGGCTTTCAACGGGCGGGCGCATCGGGATGTAGATCAACTGATCGCAATGCTCTTGGGTTAAGCGGCGCAGCCCCTCGCCCTCGCTCCCCATCACTAAAGCGACCGGCTCCGCCGCAAAATCTGTTTCATATAGGCCAACCATCCCACCGCCGGCGGCACCTACAATCCAAATGTTTCGCTCTTTAAGCTCGCCGAGTGTGCGCGCCAAATTGGTGACCTGAATAAACGGGACGCGCTCAGCCGCGCCAGAAGCAGATTTGCGTGCTGTTGGCGTTAACCCCACCGCCCGATCTTTCGGCGCGATCACGGCATGTACACCGGCCGCTTCCGCACTACGAAGACACGCGCCCAAGTTATGCGGGTCGGTCACACCATCGAGCACCAGCAAAAAAGCGGGCTCATTTAAACCATCCAGCAGCGCAAATAAATCGTGCTCATTGCCCGCCGGCGCAGGCTGATAACGCGCCAAGACCCCTTGATGTCGCGCCAATTCTTTATCGGCACGCACCCGATCTGCAAATACTTTTTCAGGGGCTTCTTCAATAGATACGCCCTGAGCTTGCGCCAATTGGCGCAAGAGCTGCGCGCGCTTATCTTGCCGGCCTTGCTCGAAAATCACCGATAAAACCCGCGCAGGATCATGCTGCAATGCGGCTTCAACCGCATGAAAACCGCTGAGCCATTGCGTTGTGGCCGGAGCGCGACGATCGGCCATACCTAGCGCGCCTCGTCATCGCGCGCGGGGCTGCGCTCAATAACCGGTTCAATCGTTGTCGCCACAGGTGCGGTCGAAAGGGCGGGCTCGGGCGCTAAAAGCTCACCAGAGAGCGCCGTTTCGGCCGAAACATCGGCAGGCGCATTGGTTTCATCCGTTGGTTTTTTACGGCGGCGACGGCGGGGTTTGCGTTTCTTTTTATCGGCATCGGCATCCTCATCGCCCTCTTGATCCGGCTCATCGTCAAAGTCGGCATCATCCATCGCATCGGCATCATCGGGCAGGACAAAGTCGATTTTCCGCTCATCTAGATCCACGCGTGCTACACGAACACGAATGTCATCATTGAGCGCATACACACGCCCTGATCGCTCGCCGCGCAAAGACAAGGTGGCGGGATCAAAATGGTAATAATCTTTCGTGAGCGCCGTAATATGCAACAAACCTTCAACGAAGAAGTCTTTCAGCTCAATAAATAGACCGAAACCTAAGACCGACGATACGCGCCCAGCAAATACCTCGCCCACTTTATCCAGCATAAATTCGCATTTGAGCCAATCGGTGGCATCGCGGGTCGCTTCATCGGCACGGCGCTCATTATTGGAGCAATGCTCACCAATAATGACCACCTCATCGTGGCTGTAAGGAAATTTCTCGGCACCGCCGGTGCGCAATACATGCCGAATGGCTCGATGCACCATTAAATCGGGGTAGCGGCGAATCGGCGAGGTGAAGTGCGCATAAAACTCATGCGCAAGCCCAAAATGCCCCAGATTGTTTGGTGAATACACCGCTTGACGCAATGAGCGCAAAATCATGGTTTGAATGGTGAGAAAATCAGGCCGCCCTTGTATTCCATTGAGCAGGGCATTGAAATCGCGCGGTTTGGGCTCATCACCACCGCCCAACGACAAGCCTTTTTCGGTCAGCATACTGCGCAAATCGGTGATTTTTTCTGCCGTGGGGCGATCGTGCACACGAAACAGCGCCGGAATTTTTTGGTCAGAAACAAATCGACCCGCCGCCACGTTCGCGGCAATCATGCATTCTTCGATAATTTTATGCGCATCGTTGCGCTCATAAGGCACGATGGCCTCAATTTTTCGCCCCTCGCCAAAGACAATGCGGGTTTCCACCGTTTCAAAATCAATGGCACCACGCCTGTCACGCTCGGCGCGCAGCACACGATAGACTGAATACAATGATTCGAGCGGCTCAAGCAGCGCCGCGTGCTCTGCTCGCGCATCGGGGGCTTGCTCGACCAGAATTTTGGCAACCAAATCATAAGTTAACCGCGCCGCAGAGCGCATCACGCCCTCAAAAAAGCGGAACTTAACCAGTTTGCCATCGGGGTTAATCACCATATCAGCACAGAGACACAAACGATCCACGGCCGGATTAAGCGAACACAACCCATTCGATAAAATCTCAGGCAGCATCGGCACAACGCGCCCAGGGAAATACACTGAGGTTGCTCGATTAAAGCCTTCCCGATCAAGCGGCGAGCCCACGCGAACATAATGGCTAACATCCGCAATGGCCACTAACAACCGAAAGCCTTCCGGCACGGGATGGCAGTACACTGCATCATCAAAATCTTTAGAATCGGCGCCATCAATCGTGACCAACGGCAAATGCCGCAAATCGACTCGACCCGATTTATCGGCTTCGCTCACCTGCGGATTCAAGCCATCAATTGCCGATAACACCGCCTCTGGCCATTCATGCGGGATGCCGTGAGAATTAATAGCCACATCAATTTCCATACCGGGGGACATGTGGTCGCCCAGCACTTCGACGACTTTACCCACGGGCTTGTGCCGCAATGTGGGCTGTTCGACCAAGGCAACGCGCACAATCTGGCCATCACGCGCGCCGTTTAAATCCGTCATCGGTATGAGCACATCTTGCGTCATACGCGCGTGATCGGGCACCACAAACGCGATACCCGCTTCCAGCACAATCCGCCCGACAATCTCGGCATTCGCGCGCTCAATCACCTCAACGAGGTTACCTTCACGGCGCCCCCGGCGATCCAAACCTGTGACTTGCACCACGGCACGATCGCCGTTCAGCAGTGCCCGCATGACGCGAGGCGAGAGAAACACATCGTCGCCGCCTTCGTCGGGCACCAGAAAACCAAAACCATCCCGATGACCCAGCACTCGCCCCCGCACCAACTCAGCATGAGTGACCGGCACGTAACCGCCTCGGCGATTACGAATAACCTGACCATCCCGCTCCATAGCGCGCAGACGACGGCTCAGGCCTTCAATCCGCTCCTCATCACCATCATACAAAAGGTGGCTAATCATACGATTGAGCGTTAAAGGCCCATCGTGCTCGGACAGCAATTGCAAAATAAATTCGCGGCTTGCTACTGGATTATCGTACTTTTCAGCCTCTTGGACTGCGTTCGGATCATTTACCGTCTCTTGGGTCATGGAAACCTTAATCTTTTAAAACGTGGATTAAATCGGGGGCAAAACTAAAACCAACCCGAGTTCTTAAGCGAGCACACCAAAATGCGCTGGTCACTTGCTATCTATTTATTGATTCAATTTAGCATGATAATCCATTTCAACCGATAACCGATGACCAATCCTCTATACTTCAAGCCTATGCAAGACTCACGCTTTGAACTCGTAACTAATTATCAACCGGCCGGCGATCAGCCCGCTGCCATCGAACGCCTGATTGAAGGCCTCAATGATGGCTTGGCGCAACAAACGCTGCTGGGGGTAACAGGCTCGGGTAAAACCTTCACCGTGGCCAATGTCATCTATCGCCTGCAACGCCCTGCCTTGGTTCTCGCACCCAATAAAACCCTAGCGGCACAGCTTTATGGTGAGTTAAAGGGATTTTTTCCCCACAACGCGGTTGAATACTTTGTCTCTTATTATGATTACTATCAACCGGAAGCCTATGTCCCCGCTTCGGACACGTTCATTGAAAAAGATGCTTCCGTTAATGAGCACATCGAGCAGATGCGGCTCTCGGCTACCAAATCTCTGCTTGAGCGCCGCGATGTCATCATCGTCGCTACCGTGTCATCCATTTACGGATTAGGCGATCCAGATGCCTACTTAAAAATGATTTTGCATTTGGTTCGCGGTGAAAAAGCCGAGCAACGTCACATTGTGCGCCGCTTGGCAGAGATGCAATACACCCGCAATGATCTCGAGTTTCGGCGCGGCACCTACCGAGTTCGCGGTGATGTGATCGATATACACCCCGCAGAGTCCGATGACGAAGGGGTTCGCATTGAGCTTTTTGATGATGAAATTGAGCAGATTTCAATCTTCGACCCATTAACGGGCGCGATTCGACGCCGCTTACCCCGATTCACCCTCTATCCCTCCTCGCACTACGTCACCCCTCGAGAGCGAATTTTAGCTGCGGTCGAATCGATTAAACTCGAACTCAAAGACCGGCTAAGCATCTTGGAAGCCGAAAATAAATTGGTTGAAGCCCAAAGGCTGGCTCAGCGCGTTCGGTTTGATGTCGAAATGATGCATGAACTTGGCTACTGCAACGGGATCGAAAACTATTCACGTTATTTATCTGGCCGCCTCATTGGGGAACCCCCACCCTGTTTATATGATTACTTGCCCGCAGATGCCCTGCTGATTATTGATGAATCCCATGTTACCGTGCCGCAATTGGGCGCCATGTATAAAGGTGATCGCTCGCGCAAAGAAACATTAGTTAATTTTGGCTTTCGTCTGCCCTCGGCACTGGATAATCGCCCACTGCAATTTAATGAATTTGAACGCATGATGCCGCAAACCATTCATGTATCCGCCACACCAGGAAATTATGAGGGTTTAAATTCGGCACAAATCGTAGAGCAAGTCGTGCGACCCACGGGGCTTGTAGACCCCCTCATTGAAATTCGCCCCGTGGCAAGCCAAGTAGATGATGTCTTGTCAGAAATTCGACAGCGCGCCAGTCGCGGCGAGCGCGTGCTCATCACCACGCTCACAAAACGAATGGCCGAAGATTTAGCCGACTACTTAAGCGAGCATGACGTGCGCGCGCGCTACCTGCACTCGGATATTGATACCGTGGAACGCGTTGAAATTATCCGTGATTTAAGGCTCGGCGTGTTTGACGCCCTAATTGGCATCAATTTACTCCGCGAAGGCTTGGATATCCCCGAAGTATCACTTGTCGCCATCTTTGACGCCGATAAAGAGGGGTTTTTACGCTCCGAACGCTCTTTAATACAAACCATTGGCCGCGCCGCCCGCAACCTTGAAGGCAAAGCCATCCTCTATGCCGATCGAATCACACCGGCCATGAAGAAAGCGATTGATGAAACGGATCGACGGCGAATCAAGCAAATCCAACATAATTTGGACTACGGCATTACGCCCAAAGGCATTAACAAACGGGTTGATGACATCCTGCAATCCGGTGATTACCGAATCCCGGGATCAAAACCCAATACGCAAAAAAGTAGAAACGCAGGAGCTCTATTAGACAACAAGGCAACAACACCCTTGCCGCAAACACAAGATCAAATTCTCAAACACCTAAAAGAGCTAGAATCCCAAATGTACCGCCTTGCGCGTGATCTCGAATTTGAACAAGCGGGAAAAATTCGTGATGAGATTCATCAATGGCGAGAACAGCTTATCAGCCTAGATGCAGTCTAAAAAAGCCTGCCTACTCGGGAAATCCCAAACAGGCTGGAATAGCCACAAAAAAACCCGCCGAAGCGGGTTTATCTTTAAGCCAATCGCAATTATTTCGCGGGGCTTACAGGCTGCTCAACACCATGCATCTGCATCGCCTGCTGCTGGAGATCACGCATATGCTTTTCTTTAGCATCCAAATCTTGAAATAATTGTTTCGACTTAGGATCAACTTTAATCATGTCAGCGCGAACATCGGTACGAAGCTTTTCTGATTTTTGCTGAATTTTAGGATCTTGGAACGCCTTTTCTTGGCGTTGCTCAAACTCTTGCTGTCCCGCGCGAAACAATTGAATATCTTTAGCTTTTTGGGGATCAGAATCCGGCATAGCCTGAATTTTGGTCACAAGCGCCTTTAACTCATTGTATTTAGCTTCTGCATCAAAAGTTTTGTCCGACATAGCCACTTTAATCGCATCACGCAAACTATCGCGGTCTTTAGCCAACTTAGGGTTTTTATCATAGGCTTTCGCTTCAATACCCTGAAGCTGTTGCTCAAGCGCGTCCATGGCTTCCCGAGTTTGCTTGAAATCAGTCATTAATTTCATTTGCTCTGGAGACAAAGTAGGCATTACAGGCTGAGCACTCGGCGCAGCCGCTGAATTAGCCGTACCCATATCAGCTGCCATCACCCCAGCAGACATTAGCCCACACACAATACCAACCGCCAAAACTGTTTGACGAAAGCCAAGCTTTTTAACCTGAGTAACCATCTGCATCCCCAATTAGTAATAAAACGAACTATGTGCACTGAGTCTGACAAAGGCCAAACAAAATAACAACTAGAACGAGGATAAAATACCAGAAAATTTGGCAAAAATAACAAAGCCGGCAATTGCCGGCTTTGTTTAACGTATTAAAATATTAAGCGGACACGGTATTAACCGAGCGCTCAACCAACTCAACATAAGCCATCGGCGCATTATCACCCGCACGATTACCACATTTCAAAATACGCACATACCCACCAGGACGAGACTGAAAACGTGGACCCAAGTCAGTAAACAACTTGCCGACGATTTCCTTGTTTCGGGTGCGAGCAAAAGCCAAGCGGCGAGCATGAACCGAATCAGCCTTGGCCAGCGTAATTAAAGGCTCAGCAAACCGACGAAGCTCTTTAGCCTTAGGTAAAGTTGTTTTAATTAATTCATGCTCAAGCAATGAATTGGTTAACGAACGCATCAACGCAGAACGTTGAGCAGAATTACGACCTAATTGACGGCCAGATAAACGATGACGCATGTCAAATACCCCAAAAAATTCAAATAGCCTTAAACTCTTGACTCAGCAAGGTTCAAAAGCTCCGCAGGTGGCCAGTTTTCAAGACGCTGCCCCAAAGACAAACCTTGTTTAGCAAGAATATCTTTAATTTCAGTTAAAGACTTCTTACCCAAATTTGGTGTCTTCAGAAGCTCAATCTCAGTACGCTGAATCAAATCACCGATATAATAAATATTCTCAGCTTTCAAGCAATTAGCTGAACGTACGGTTAGTTCCAAATCATCAACAGGGCGCAATAAAATCGGATCGACTGTCGGCGCCTGCTCAAGAACGGGTTCAGACTTTTCAGCTTTAAGATCAACAAAAACAGACAGTTGATCGACCAAAATGCCTGCCGCCTGGCGAATAGCGTCTTCGGCAGAAATTGAACCATTGGTCTCAATATCAAGCACCAACGAATCCAAATCGGTGCGCTGCTCAACACGCGCACGCTCTACCGAATAAGAAACACGCCGCAAAGGAGAGAAAGACGAATCAACCAACAGGCGGCCAATTTGACCACCGGCTTCTTCTCTACGCGAGCTTGCCGGCACATAACCCTTACCACGCCGAACCTTAAATGTCATAACCAAGCTGCCTTGATCATTTAAGGTTGCGATGTGATGCTCTGGATTGATAATTTCGACAGAATGATCTGCTTTAATATCCGCCGCAGTAATAGCACCAGCACCAGTTTTCTTAATACTAAGTGTCGCTTCATCACGACCATGCAGCAGCACAGACAACCCCTTAAGGTTTAAAAGAATCTCGAGAACATCCTCATGCACGCCTTCGATAGCCGTGTATTCATGAACAACACCCTCAATTTCCGCTTCCGTAACCGCAACACCCGGAATCGATGAAAGCAGAATACGCCGCAAAGCATTACCCAGCGTATAGCCGAATCCCCGCTCTAGCGGCTCTAAAACAACACGGGCACGCGTTGAATCCAAAACCTGGACATCAACTAATCGTGGCTTAAGCAGCTCGGTTGAACCCAATTGCATGTCGAACCCCCGTTAAATTACTTAGAATACAACTCAACAACGAGAGATTCGTTGATTTCAGCAGGCAACTCATCACGGGCAGGAGCGGATTTAAAAATACCTTCCATTTTAGTTGAATCAACATCAACCCAGCCTACAGTCGGACGCTGAGCGGCGAGCTCCAAAGAAAGTTTAATACGATCTTGCTTGCGTGCAGCCTCACGAACGGTCACCACATCATTAGCAGCCACTTGAAATGAAGCAATATTAACAATTGCCCCATTCACCATGATTGAACGATGCGACACAAGCTGACGGGACTCAGCGCGCGTAGAGCCAAAACCCATACGATACACAACATTGTCAAGACGGCATTCAAGTAACTGCAACAGATTTTCACCTGTGGAACCTTTTAATTGCGCCGCTTTTTTGAAGTAATTCGCAAACTGACGCTCTAACACACCGTAAATACGACGAAGCTTTTGTTTTTCCCGTAACTGCACACCGTAGTCAGATACTTTTTGCTTGCGCGCTGCACCGTGTTGACCAGGAGCGGTAGCATGATGACATTTATCTTCGTGCGAACGAACACCCGATTTGAGCAACAAATCTGTGCCTTCGCGACGACTTAATTTACATTTAGGACCAAGATAACGAGCCATAATCTAATACCTCTCAGACACGACGCTTTTTGGGCGGGCGGCAACCGTTGTGGGGAATCGGAGTCACATCAGTAATTACACCAACTTTAAAACCAACTGAATTGAGCGCGCGGATGGTCGACTCGCGACCAGGGCCTGGCCCCTTGATTTCAACGTCAATATTTTTGACGCCATAAGCCTTAGCGGCCTCACCCGCACGTTCTGCTGCCACCTGAGCCGCAAACGGTGTAGATTTGCGTGAACCACGAAAACCAGACCCACCTGAGGTAGCCCAACTAAGCGCATTACCCTGACGATCAGTAATGGTTACGATCGTATTATTAAAAGAAGCGTGCACATGAGCCACCGCATCGGTGACCACGCGCTTTACTTTTTTGCGCGCTGGCGCATTAGACTTAGCCATTAAAAATTATCCTACTCTTATCAATCGAAGAATATTAAGCATGGTTAGCGCTTAACCATGCGACGCGGACCCTTACGAGTCCGTGCATTAGTCCGTGTGCGCTGGCCACGGAGCGGCAGACCACGGCGATGCCGCAGCCCACGATAACAACCCAAATCCATCAAGCGTTTTATGTTCATGGAAACATCACGACGCAAGTCGCCTTCCACAACAAACTTTGCAACTTCGGCGCGCAAAGCCTCGACTTCAGACTCGGATAAATCCCGAACCTTTCGAGCAGGCTCAACACCAGCTGCCTGACAGATACTATTGGCACGCGTAGTACCAATGCCGTAAATTGAAGTGAGCGCAATAACAATGTGTTTTTGCACTGGAATGTTTATTCCCGCGATACGTGCCATCGAAGATTACCTTGAAAAAGAGCGCGAAACTATAAAACAAAAATGGGACAAATTCAAGAAGAAGATTGAACCATTTTCAGAGGCCAGACTTAAAGTGAGCCTTCCGCACCAAACTATCATACTGATGCGATACGAGGTGCGATTGTACCTGTGCCATAAAGTCCATAAGCACAACAACAATAATTAACAAAGAAGTACCACCAAAATAAAAGGGGACATTCCAATACAAAATCAAAAACTCCGGCAACAAACAAACCGCCGTGATATACAACGCACCCCAGAAGGTAAGCCGAGTTAATACCTTATCGATATAACGAGCCGTTTGCTCGCCCGGACGAATCCCGGGGACAAAAGCACCCGAACGTTTTAAATTGTCTGCCGTATCACGCGCATTGAAAACCAATGCCGTGTAGAAAAAACAGAAAAATATAATCGCAGTAGCATATAAACCAACGTACAAAGGCTGACCTGGGGAAAGCGCTGTAGACAAACTACGTAACCACGACATATTTTCCTGCTGGCCAAGCCAGTTGCCTAAGGTGGCAGGAAACAGAATAATGCTGGAGGCAAAAATCGGTGGAATCACTCCGGCCATATTCAACTTCAAAGGAAGATGAGATGACTGCTGCCCAGCCGAGCCTTGGCCTTGCTGCCTACGCGCATAGTTAACTGTAATCCGCCTCTGACCCCGCTCAACAAACACAACAAAAGCGGTTACTGCCACAATTAAAAAAGCCAATATGAATAAGGTCAGAACACCCAATTCACCCGTACGCACAAGCTCCGCCGTGCCGCCAATGGCTGTAGGTAGGCCAGCGACGATGCCTGCAAAGATAATCAACGAGATACCATTGCCCACACCGCGCTCAGTGATCTGCTCGCCAAGCCAAACAAGCAACATGGTACCCGTCACGAGTGTCATGGTTGCAATAAACAAAAAAGCAAAACCGGGCGCGTACACAAGCGCCTGACCACCCACCGATTGCCCTTGAAGTGCAATAGAAACACCTAACGCTTGAACCAGGCCAAGCCCGAGCGTTCCATAACGCGTGTACTGAGTGATCTTCCTTTTACCCGCTTCGCCTTCTTTTTTAAGCTTTTCAAGCGATGGCACAACCGAAGTAAGAAGCTGAACAATGATAGAGGCAGAAATGTACGGCATCACCCCTAAGGCAAACAAAGACATTCGAGATAGCGCACCACCAGAGAACATGTTCATCATGCCCAAAATGCCACCGGCATGCTGTGTAAACAACGAATGCATAACACCGACATCAATCCCGGGAAGCGGAATAAAGGTGCCGATTCGGTAAACGACCAACACCATAATGACGAAGAAAATCCGTTGGCGAAGTTCTGTCAAACGACCTGAACCCGCCAAACCAGCCATGCTTGCATTCGATTGAGCCACGCGTTACTCCGACTTGCCACCGGCAGCAATTATGGCGCTTAATGCACCCTTACTGACTCGGATACCCTGAATGTGCAGAGGCTTTGTTACATCACCTGAAAGCATGATTTTTACATAACGAATATCATTACGAATCAAGCCAGCCGCTTTGAGGGTTTCAAGGGAAACTACGGCATCAAGCAAGTTAAGTTCTGATGTACGGATTTCTGCCGTAACTAAAGCACGCAATGAGCGAAAACCCATTTTAGGCAAACGCCGCTGAATAGGCATTTGACCGCCTTCAAAGCCTGTTTTGTGAAAACCACCCGAACGCGATTTTTGACCTTTATGACCGCGACCCGCTGTTTTCCCCAAACCAGAACCCACACCACGACCCACACGGGTACGTGATTTACGGCTGCCATCAGCAGGAGATAATGTATTTAAACGCATTACTTAGATTCCTGTATTTCGAGCAAATAATTGACTTTATTGATCATCCCGCGATTTTCAGGGGTATCAATAACATCAACCACATGATTCATACGCAAAAGACCCAAACCACGCACGCATGCTTTGTGCGAAGCCAAACGACCAATTGTTGAACGAATCAACTTAACACGAATAGTTGCCTGAAGTGTCATTTTGCACCGCCCACAATGTCTTCAACCCGTTTGCCACGCTTCGCAGCAATAAGGTCAGGGGAGTTAATCGACTGCAAACCATTAACGGTGGCGCGGATGACGTTCATGTGATTGCGCGTTCCAATGCATTTTGCAAGAACATTGCGCACACCCACCGCTTCAAAAACAGCGCGCATAGCGCCACCAGCGATAACACCGGTACCTTCTGATGCAGGTTTCATGAAAACATTTGCGGCACCATGCTTACCATTAGCAGCATAAAACAGAGTGCCATCACGCAAAGGCACATCGACCATACTGCGCTTCGCACGATCCATTGCTTTTTGGATGGCAGCAGGAACTTCTTTTGCCTTACCGTAACCAAAACCGACCTTACCTTCACCATCGCCCACGACAGTCAAAGCGGTAAATGAAAAAATACGACCACCCTTTACGACTTTAGCTACGCGGTTAACAGCCACGAGCTTTTCGATTAAGCCATCAGTCGCAACTTCGTTAGAATTTCTACTCATTGCATAACCCCTTAGAATTGCAGACCGGCTTCACGCGCGGATTCAGCTAACGCTTTAATGCGACCGTGAAAAATGAAGCCCGACCGATCAAAAGCCACATGGCTGATCCCTTTAGCAAGCGCAGCCTCAGCAACCAAAGCACCCACACGCTTAGCGGCATCAATATTGCCACCATGTTGGCCTGATTCAAGCACACCCGGGTGAAGGGTGGAAGAAGAAACCACCACTGATGAACCGTCTGGCGTGAAAATTTGAGCATACGTATGCTGAGCCGTGCGGAAAACCGTTAGACGATGCACACCTAGGCGGACTATTTTTGCGCGCGTGCGACGCGCACGACGCAAGCGATTTTGATTTTTCTCGTTCATAATTTCACCTTATTTCTTCTTCGCTTCCTTACGGAAGATGACTTCATCGTGGTACTTCACTCCTTTGCCTTTATACGGCTCAGGTGGACGGAAACCACGGATTTTTGAAGCCACTTGACCTACAACCTGGCGGTCTGCACCACGAATAAGAATTTCTGTTTGGGTTGGCGTTTCGACAGTGATCCCCGCTGGAACAGGAAAATTAATTGGATGCGAGAAGCCAAGCGCAAGATTTAATACGGCACCCTGGGCTTGAGCACGATAACCCACACCAACTAACTGCAATTTCAACTCAAAACCCGTGGTAACACCGAGAACATTGTTATTCGCCAATGCGCGCATTGTGCCGGCCATAGCGATAAATTCAGCTGACTCCGGCTCAAAACGAATTTCACTGGCAGACAGATCAACACCAACAGATTTATGTAAATTCAGTTCAAGAACACCTTTTGGCCCCTTGAAGGATAAAATCTGACCATTTAATTTGACCTCGACACCCTTGGGAATGGCGACGGGTTTTTTAGCAACACGACTCATTACGTACTCCCAATTAAGATACGAGGCAAATAATTTCGCCACCAATGTTATTACGCCGAGCTTCGCGATCTGGCATCACCCCTTTCGAGGTAGAAACAATAGCAACACCCAAACCACCAATAACGGTCGGCAATTCATCCGCGTTTTTATAAACACGGTAACCAGGCTTTGAAACCCGTTTGATGGTATCGATAACTGGTTTGCCTTGGAAATATTTCAAGACAATAGTCAAAACCGGTTTCGCCTCACCTGCGGTACTAATGTCACCGATAAAACCTTCCTCTTTTAAAACTGCCGCGATAGACAATTTAAATTTAGAAGAGGGCATCGATACTTGTGGCTTGCGCGCTGCCTGAGCATTGCGAATGCGGGTCAGCATATCGGAAATTGGATCATTCATACTCATAACAACACCCCATTACCAACTGGCTTTGCGCAAGCCCGGTATTTCACCAGACATAGCTAACTGACGTAACTTATTACGACCTAAAGCGAACTTACGGTACACACCTTTAGGACGACCTGTGATAGAACAGCGGCGAACTTGGCGGCACACTGAAGAATCACGGGGTAACTTACTCAGTTCCGCAGACGCTTTCATTTTTGCATCAAATTCAGCGCCTTGATCACTCAAAACGGCGCGCAACAAAACGCGCTTTGCTTCAAAACGGGCCGCCAGTTTTTGACGCTGCTGCTCCCGATTCAACATACTTTTCTTAGCCATAAATACTCCTTACCGGCGGAAAGGAAAACCAAAGCTATCGAGCAAAGCTCGCGCATGGTCATCATTTGCCGCAGCGGTTGTGATCGTGATATCCATTCCGCGAATTTGATCAATTTTGTCATAATCAATTTCGGGGAAAATAATTTGCTCTTTTACACCCATGCTGTAATTGCCACGCCCATCAAACGATTTAGGATTGAGGCCGCGAAAATCACGAACACGAGGGATAGAGACATGGATCAACCGATCGAAGAATTCGTACATCGTACTTCCTCTCAGGGTTACCTTGACGCCTAACGGCATCCCTTCGCGCAGCTTAAACCCAGCAATCGACTTACGCGCGTAAGTCACAATAGGTTTTTGACCACTAATTGCTGCCATTTCGTTCACTGCACTGTCGATTACCTTTTTGTCACGAGCCGAGTCACCTAAGCCCATGTTTAACGTAATCTTGGTCAGCTTCGGAACAGCCATCACGTTTTCAATGTCAAGCTTAGCCATCAGCTCTGCTTGCAACGTATTGGAATATAATTCCTGAAGACGAGCCATTTTAATTCAACCTATTTTGTATCAACGACTTCGCCGTTGGATTTAAAAAACCTAACCTTAGTGCCATCTTCAAGAAACTTGAAGCCAACCCGGTCACCTTTTTCGGAGGCGGGATTAAACAGCATAACGTTAGAAATATCAATTGATTTCTCAAATTCGATGATGCCACCTGCCTGACCAATCGAAGGATTTGGCTTCTGGTGTTTTTTCACCTTATTGATATTTTCCACAATCACACGGGCGCCATCATCAACGACACGCAAAACGGTGCCGCGACGACCTTGGTCTTTGCCTGTGGTCACGATAACTTCATCACCTTGTCGGATCTTACGCATGGCGATAACCTCAAATCACTTCGGGAGCGAGTGACACAATCTTCATGAACTTCTCAGTGCGCAATTCGCGCGTGACAGGTCCAAAAATACGGGTGCCAATTGGCTCAAGTTTGTTGTTTAAAAGGACAGCGGCATTACCGTCGAAACGAATTAACGAGCCATCACTGCGACGCACACCTTTGGCGGTGCGCACCACGACAGCATTGTAAACATCACCTTTCTTAACGCGACCCCGTGGAATCGCATCTTTAATAGAAACCTTGATAATGTCGCCAATACCCGCATAGCGACGATGCGATCCACCCAGCACTTTAATGCACTGAATTCGCTTGGCGCCACTATTGTCAGCGGAGTCTAAAATTGTTTGCATCTGAATCATGATATTTATCCTTACGCGGTTGTGCGGTCAATAACACGAACCAGGGTCCACGACTTCGTTTTAGAAATCGGGCGTGTTTCGCGAATTTCCACACGATCACCGATGTGAGACACATTCTCTTCATCATGGACGTGCAATTTAGTGGTTTTAGTAATGAACTTGCCATAAAGAGGGTGCTTTACACGGCGTTCAATAGCAACTGTTATGGATTTATCCATCTTGTCGCTTGTTACACGACCCACTCGGGTACGAATAACTTTTTCGATCATTTCAGTAGACATTTCAGCCTTGCTCCTTCTCAGTCAGAATCGTTTTGATTCGAGCGACATTTTTTCGTGCCACTTTAATCAAATGGGATTTTGATTCCTGACCATTCGCTTTTTGCATTCGCAAATTAAATTGTTCACGCTTAATCGCAAGAAGCTCTTCACGCAAACTCTCAGGGGTTTTCTCACGCAACTGTGAAGTGATATTTTTCATTACATCAATACCCGCGTTACGAAGGTCGTTTTAACTGGCAACTTGGCCGATGCCAATGAAAATGCCATGCGAGCAATCTCTTCACCCACACCTTCAATTTCATAAAGAACTTTTCCTGGTTGCACTTTAGCAACCCAGTACTCAACACTCCCTTTACCCTTACCCATACGAACCTCAAGGGGTTTTTTGGTAATAGGCGTATCAGGGAAAATACGAATCCAGATTTTACCACCGCGTTTAACATGACGAGAAATCGCCCGTCGCGCTGATTCGATTTGGCGTGACGTAATTTCACCGCGCTCGAGTGTTTTCAAACCAAACTCACCGAAACTAACTTTGTTACCGGTCGTCGCAAGGCCACGGTTTTTACCCCTGAACTGCTTGCGGAATTTTGTACGTTTTGGCAGCAGCATAATTTAAGCTCCACTTACCCTTTTAAAATTCGGTTCAGGCTGTCGCTGCTTTAACATCACGGTTACCCGGAACGCCAAACACTTCACCTTTAAAAATCCAAACCTTGACGCCAATAACGCCATAGGTGGTTTGGGCCTCAGCAAAGCCGTAATCGATATCAGCACGCAAGGTGTGCAACGGCACACGGCCCTCGCGATACCATTCGTTACGGGCGATTTCAGCACCGCCTAACCGACCTGAAACATTAACCTTGATACCACCAGCACCTAACCGCATCGAGGTTTGAACGGCGCGCTTCATTGCACGGCGGAACATGATTCGACGCTCAAGTTGCTGCGCGATAGACTCCGCAACCAACTGGGCATCCAGCTCTGGCTTGCGGATTTCTTCTACAGACAACTTAACCGCGTTACGATCCACCCCTAACAAAGGGGCAATTTCGGTCCGCAGCCGCTCAATATCTTCCCCTTTTCGACCAATAACAATACCCGGACGGGCGGTGTGAATGGTAACCGAGGCTGAGCGCGCTGGACGCTCAATTTGAATGCGTGACACAGACGCCTCTTTCAATTTATCTTTGATGAAAGCTCGTGTGCGGACATCTTGATTTAATTGAATAGGAAATAACTTACTGTCGGCATACCAGCGGGATGACCAATCAGAGGAAATCCCGAGCCGGAAGCCTACCGGATGTACTTTCTGACCCATAACTCTCCCCTTACCGTTCGCTAACCGTGACTAGAATATGACTGGTTTTTTTAAGAATCCGCGCACCTCGGCCTTTGGCACGAGCGCGAAAACGTTTAAGAACCGGACCCTCATCAATCATAATCGTCGCGATATGCAAACGATCCACATCAGCACCTTCGTTGTTTTCAGCGTTGGCAATGGCTGATTCGAGCACTTTCTTGATTAAATCGGCACCTTTCTTGTCGCTAAAAGTCAAAGTTTCAATCGCCTGAGCGACCGCTTGACCACGAACAAGATCAGCAACCAAACGCGCCTTTTGAGGGGAAATCCGCGCATAGCGGTGTAAAGCAGTAGCTTGCATGATATTTCTCCTAGCGCTTAGCTTTCTTGTCGGCCACATGACCCCGGTACGTCCGGGTAGGGGCGAACTCGCCGAGCTTATGCCCGACCATGTTTTCATTGACAAGAACTGGAATGTGCTGGCGACCATTATGGACCGCAATGGTCAGGCCGATGAAATCTGGAAGAATCATCGAACGGCGTGACCAGGTCTTTATGGGCCGACGGTTATTAGCCGCTGCAGCCTCTTCCACCTTTTTCAGCAAGTGATGATCCACGAATGGACCTTTCTTAAGTGAACGTGGCACCTTTTAACCCTCTATGTAAAACAATTATTTCGAACGGCGACGAACAATAAATTTGTCCGTGCGCTTGTTCGTGCGAGTTTTGTAGCCCTTGGTTGGAACACCCCAAGGCGTAACGGGATGACGACCACCGGACGTACGGCCTTCACCCCCCCCATGCGGGTGATCCACTGGATTCATTACCACGCCGCGAACGGTAGGACGAATACCGCGCCAGCGTGTTGCACCAGCCTTACCCAGTGAACGCAAGCTGTGTTCGTGATTACTCACTTCACCCAAGGTCGCACGGCAATCGGCTAGGATTTTACGCATTTCACCCGAACGCAAACGCACGGTCGCATAAGCACCATCACGCGCGACCAGCTGCACAGAGGCACCCGCACTGCGCGCCATTTGAGCGCCTTTACCCGGTTTCATTTCAACACAATGAATAGTTGAACCAATAGGAATGTTGCGCAAAGGCAGCGTATTACCCGGGCGAATGGGCGCATCAATACCGGACTGAACCATTTGCCCAGGCACCACACCACGCGGCGCAATGATATAGGCCCGCTCACCATCCGCGTACATAATTAAAGCAATATGCGCGGTACGGTTCGGATCATATTCAATGCGCTCAACCGTTGCTGGAATGCCATCTTTGCCACGCTTGAAATCAACTAGACGATAATGCTGCTTGTGTCCGCCACCAATGTGACGCGTGGTAATACGTCCCAAATTATTACGGCCACCGGTGTTGTGCTTTTTCTCCAACAACGGCGCGTAGGGCTCACCTTTATGCAGGTGCGAGCGATCAATTTCAATTACCGCACGACGACCGGGCGATGTAGGTTTTGCAATTTTTAATGCCATGATAGGTTCCTTACTTATCCAACCTGACCAAGATCAATCACTTGACCTTCGGCGAGGGTGACATAGGCTTTTTTCCAATCCACGCGGCGACCAGCAACACCCCGGAAACGGCGCGTTTTGCCCGCTACGTTCAGAGTTTGCACCGCCAAGACTTGGACGCTAAACAACTGTTCAACCGCCGCTTTAATTTCAGCTTTATTGGCTGTGGTACCAACACGGAAGACATATTGATTGACTTGATTCGCTCGCGCGGTCTTTTCTGTAACCATGGGCGCACGAAGTACGTCAAAAAGTTTTTCTTGATTCATGACAACCACTCCTCAACCATCTTCAAAGCAGCGCGAGTAATAACAACACGCTCAGAACCCACCAAGCTCACCGGATCTAAGGTATCCGCAGTCAAATACCCCAACTCAATTACGTTACGCGACCCCAAGAACAAATGCTCATTGAAGGCCTCGGTAACCATCAAGGTGCGACCGGATGCAATACCTAATGACTTAACAAGAGATAAAATCTCGCGGGTTTTTGGCGAAGTAACACCAAGCGAATCAACAACAACCAGACGATCGCGCCGAATTAATTCGGAAAAAATCGAAGCCATCGCAATGCGATACGCTTTACGGTTGACTTTTTGCTCGAAATTGCGAGGACGCGCAGCGAAGGTAACGCCACCGGTGCGCCATATTGGCGAACGGGTTGTTCCCGCACGCGCCCTGCCCGTCCCTTTTTGATTCCACGGCTTTTTACCGCCACCCGAGACTTCTGAGCGGGTAAGTTGTCGTTTCGTGCCAGCGCGCGCGCCGGCCATAAAGGCAACAACCACCTGATGAATCAAACCTTCATTGTACGAACGATCGAAAATCTGTTCTGAGACGCTAATCGCAGCGCCATCTTTAACCTGTAATTCCATAACGCGCCTCAGCCCTTAATTTTTACAGAAGGACGAACAATAACGTCGCCACCCGTCGAACCAGGAACCGCGCCTTTCACGAGGATTAAACCCCGCTCAATATCGACACGAACCACTTTCAACCCCAAGGAAGAAACCCGCTCATCACCCATATGACCTGACATTTTTTTGCCTGGAAATACACGGCCGGGGGTTTGGTTTTGACCGATAGAACCCGGCACTCGATGCGAGCGCGAGTTACCGTGTGTTGCATCTTGCGTGCGGAAATTGTGCCGCTTAACGGTGCCCGCAAAACCTTTACCCTTGCTTTGACCGGCGACATCAACTTTCGCCACACCCTCAAAAATCGCTACGGTAATACTTGAACCAGGCTGATAACTTGAAAGCTCGCCAGGAGAAACACGGAACTCAGTCGACATACGACCAGAAGTGGTTTCAGCCTTGGCATAATGACCCGCCATAGCCTGAGTTACACGAGACGCCCGGCGCACACCTGTTGTGACCTGAATGGCGGTATATCCGTCAATTTCTGGCGTTTTCAACTGAGTTACACGATTGGGCTCGACCTCGATGACAGTGACTGGCACCGAAACCCCCGCGTCATCAAAAATGCGCGTCATGCCGACCTTGCGACCGACTACACCTAAAGACATGGTGAATACCTCTAAATTATGTGAGGCGCCGATTACGATTGACCGGTTCGCCTGAAAAAACCGGCCCAGTGCAACAGCACCGGGCCGAGAAGGGTCAATAATTTACCAGCAAACAAACAACCCGTAAAGGATTATTTGCAATACTGAATTAATTCAAACGGATTTGAACATCTACACCCGCAGCGAGATCTAACTGCATGAGCAAATCAACCGTACGATCGGTTGGCTCAATGATGTCAAGAACGCGCTTATGCGTGCGCAGTTCGTATTGATCACGCGCATCTTTATTCACGTGCGGTGATACAAGAACAGTAAACCGCTCTTTACGGCTGGGTAATGGAATGGGTCCTTTGACCCGTGCGCCTGAACGGCGCGCTGTTTCCACAATTTCAGCTGCTGAACGATCGATTAACCGATGATCAAAACTTTTCAAACGGATACGAATGGTTTGCGTAGACATAATTATTACTCAACAATCTTTGAAACGACACCCGCGCCAACGGTGCGACCACCTTCGCGAATCGCAAAACGCAACCCATCTTCCATCGCAATCGGCGCAATCAGGCTAACGGTCATGGCGACGTTGTCACCAGGCATGACCATTTCTGTGCCTTCTGGCAATACGCATGAGCCGGTGACATCGGTGGTTCGGAAGTAGAACTGGGGACGGTAGCCGTTGAAGAACGGGGTATGACGACCACCTTCTTCTTTGGACAGGACGTACACTTCGGCTTCGAATTTGGTGTGGGGCTTGATGCTGCCGGGCTTGCACAGCACTTGACCGCGCTCAACGTCGTCACGCTTGGTGCCACGAAGAAGGATGCCGACGTTGTCGCCTGCCATGCCTTGGTCGAGCAGTTTGCGGAACATTTCTACACCGGTCACGGTGGTTTTGACGGTGTCGCGGATGCCGACGATTTCAATTTCTTCGCCCACTTTGATGATGCCGCGCTCAATACGACCGGTAACGACGGTGCCGCGACCGGAGATTGAGAAGACGTCTTCTACGGGCATGAGGAAGGTGCCATCAACGGCGCGCTCGGGCTCAGGGAAGTATTCGTCCATGGATTTAACGAGTCGAATAACGGCTGGCACGCCGATGTCTGATTGGTCGCCTTCGAGTGCTTTGAGGGCGGAGCCTATGGTGATGGGAGTGTCATCGCCGGGGAATTCGTATTGGGTGAGCAGGTCGCGAACTTCCATTTCCACCAACTCAAGCAGTTCGGCATCATCGACCATGTCGGCTTTGTTCAGGAAGACGACCATGTAGGGTACGCCAACCTGACGAGACAATAGAATGTGCTCGCGGGTTTGCGGCATGGGGCCGTCTGCGGCTGAACAAACTAAGATTGCGCCGTCCATTTGGGCGGCACCGGTGATCATGTTTTTGACATAGTCAGCGTGACCGGGGCAGTCAACGTGGGCGTAGTGACGGTTGTCGGATTCGTATTCAACATGCGAGGTGTTGATGGTGATGCCGCGCGCTTTTTCTTCGGGCGCTTTGTCAATTTGGTCATAGGCTAAGGATGCACCACCGTGCAACTCGGCCATGACTTTGGTGATCGCCGCGGTCAATGTGGTTTTGCCGTGATCAACGTGGCCAATGGTGCCTACGTTAATATGCGGTTTGTTCCGTTCAAATTTCTCTTTTGCCATGATATATGCCTCTAGAATTCAAATTAAGTAAATAAAGTTTAAGCCGACTGACCTTTAATGACTGCTTCAGCAACATGCTTCGGAGCCTCGGAATAATGAGCAAACTCCATAGAGTAAGTCGCACGACCCTGGGTTGCGGAACGAAGATCGGTCGCATAACCAAACATCTCCGATAACGGCACCTCTGCACGAACCTGTTTCCCGCCACCCGTGGTGTCATCCATACCCTGAATGATGCCACGGCGACGGTTCAGGTCACCAATCACATCGCCCATGTAGTCTTCAGGTGTTTCCACCTCGACCTTCATCATAGGCTCAAGCAACACGGGTTTAGCTTTCACCGCCCCTTCTTTAAATGCCATGGAGCCCGCGATTTTGAAGGCCATTTCGTTTGAGTCAACCTCATGGTAAGAGCCATCAAACAAAGTAACTTTAACGTCTACGACTGGGAAGCCCGCGATAACGCCATTTTTAATTTGTTCTTGAATACCCTTATCAACTGCAGGAATGTATTCACGGGGAACAACACCACCCACAATACCGTTAACAAATTCATAGCCACCACCCACTTCGAGGGGCTCGATACGAATTTTGACATGACCATATTGGCCACGGCCACCCGATTGACGCACAAACTTACCGTCTTGCTCCACCGTTCCACGTATGGTTTCACGATAAGCAACCTGAGGTTTACCAATATTGGCCTCAACTTTAAACTCACGACGCATACGGTCTACTAGAATTTCAAGATGTAACTCACCCATACCGGCAATAATCGTTTGACCAGATTCTTCATCGGTGCGCACACGGAATGAGGGGTCTTCTTGAGCAAGTCGCCCCAAAGCCATGCCCATTTTTTCTTGGTCGCCCTTCGTTTTCGGCTCTACCGCAACGGAAATAACCGGCTCTGGGAAAATCATCCGTTCAAGAACAATCGGATTCGCCAGATCACACAATGTGTCACCGGTAATGACGTTCTTTAGGCCTACGGCGGCGGCGATGTCACCCGAATAAACCTCTTTGATCTCCTCACGGGTGTTGGCATGCATTTGCAAAATCCGACCCATGCGCTCTTTGCTGTCCTTGGTTGAGTTCAGCACCGCATCCCCCGCGTTGACAACGCCGGAATAAACACGGAAGAACGTCAACGAACCAACAAACGGATCCGTCATGATTTTAAATGCCAGTGCAGAAAAAGGCTGATCATCGCCGGTTTTACGCACCGATGCCTCACCATTTGGCAACTCACCTTTAATTGGCGGCACCTGCATCGGTGAGGGCAAATAATCAACAACGGCGTCCAGCATTTTTTGCACGCCCTTATTTTTAAAGGCCGTACCGCACAAAGCCGGAATAATTTCGTTACGCAGGGTGCGAGCACGAAGACCCAGTACAATTTCTTCGTCTGTAAGCGTGCCGGTTTCAAGGTACTTTTCCATGTACTCTTCGTTGGCCTCAGCAGCCGCCTCGATCATCTGCTCGCGGTAGGTTTCTGCTTTAGCGCGCAATTCTGCTGGAATCTCCTTCGCATCATAGGTCATCCCCATGTCTTCGGTATTCCAATAAATTGCCTTCATGCGCAGCAAATCAATAACGCCTTCAAAGCCTTCTTCCGCACCAATGGGGAGCACGACTGGCACTGGATTCGCACCAAGCCGCTTTTTAAGCTGCTCAATAACCCGATAAAAATCCGCGCCTTGGCGATCCATCTTGTTTACGAACGCAAGGCGTGGAACAGAATACTTGTTGGCTTGGCGCCAAACGGTTTCAGACTGAGGCTGAACACCACCCACCGCGCACAATACGAACACAGCGCCATCAAGCACACGCAAAGAGCGCTCTACTTCGATTGTAAAATCGACGTGGCCTGGTGTATCAATGATATTAAAGCGATGCGGCTCAAACTGCTTATCCATACCGCCCCAAAAAGCGGTTGTCGCGGCAGAAGTAATGGTAATACCACGCTCCTGCTCTTGCTCCATCCAGTCCATTGTGGCGGCGCCATCGTGAACTTCACCGATCTTGTGCGATACACCGGTGTAAAACAGGATGCGTTCTGTCGTAGTGGTCTTGCCAGCATCAATATGCGCCATGATGCCGAAATTGCGATAGCGCTCGAGCGGGGTGGTTCTGGCCACAGGGTTTACCTCTTAAATTACCAGCGGAAATGCGCAAAGGCTTTGTTAGCCTCGGCCATTCGATGTGTATCTTCACGTTTCTTAACAGCTGAACCACGGCTATCAGCCGCATCCATAATCTCGCCGGCGAGCTTTGCCGCCATGGTTTTTTCGCCCCGCTTACGCGCTGCGTCAATTAACCAACGCATAGCCAGTGAAGAGCGGCGTACTGCACGCACTTCAACCGGCACTTGGTAGTTGGCACCACCCACACGGCGAGATTTAACCTCAACCGACGGGGCTACGTTTTCTAGCGCGCGCTCAACCAATTCAACTGGGTGACCTTTGCCCTTTTCTTCAGCGATTGTCATCGCGCCGTATAAAATTGACTCGGCGACTGACTTCTTCCCGCTCAACATAATCATGTTGATGAACTTAGCGACTGTGACATTACCGTATTTAGGGTCTGGCAGAATGTCGCGCTTCGGTACTTCTCTTCTTCTAGGCATGTTATTTCCAACCGTTACAAACTAAATTTATTTGGCTTTAGGGCGCTTAGCGCCATATTTTGAGCGACCTTGACGGCGCTTATCAACACCTTGGGTATCCAAGCTACCGCGAACAACGTGGTAACGAACACCTGGCAAATCTTTAACACGACCACCGCGAATAAGAACAACGGAGTGCTCCTGCAGGTTGTGGCCTTCACCACCAATGTAACCGGTTACTTCAAAACCGGACGTTAGGCGCACACGGGCAACCTTACGCAAAGCCGAGTTAGGCTTTTTAGGTGTAGTGGTATAAACACGCGTACATACACCACGACGCTGCGGGCAGCCTTCGAGTGCGGGTACTTTGGTCTTTTCGACCAGTCGCTTGCGCGGCTTGCGCACGAGCTGATTAACTGTAGCCATGGTTATCTCTTCTCCGACCAAAAACTAACACGACGGGCTTGAGACCCGTCGCAAAGGGCAATGATTCTAAGCAGTGTTTACTGTTCTGTCAATCACCGTTGTGACAGATTAAGCCACGCTCTCGCCTTCATCGACTCGCGATTCCGATGAATCGCTGTCCATAAAGAGAGCGTTTGCCGAGTCTATCGTCAAATGACGACGACGACGGCGTTCTTGGTGGTAAGCCAAGCCCGTTCCTGCAGGGATTAAGCGCCCTACAATCACGTTTTCTTTCAGCCCCCGCAATTCATCGCGCGCACCGCGGGTGGATGAATCCGTAAGCACTCGGGTTGTTTCTTGGAAAGAAGCCGCTGAAATAAACGACTCGGTAACCAAAGATGCCTTGGTGATACCCAGCAACATGGGATCAAATTTAGCGGCAAACTTGCCCGCTAGTTCAAGATTGCGGTTCTCTTCAAGCAAGCGTGCCTTATCTACCTGATCGCCACGCAAGTAACCCGAATCACCCGTATCGGTAATCTCGACCTTACGAAGCATTTGACGCACGATCACTTCGATGTGTTTATCACTAATAATTACCCCTTGCAGGCGGTACACATCTTGAATTTCTTTGATGATGTAGGCAGCCAAATCGGGGATGCCGCGCAAGCGCAAAATATCGTGCGGGGTCAACTCACCATCGGCGATGACCTCCCCGCGCGCCACGTGCTCGCCTTCGAATACGTTAATCACCCGATATTTAGGAATTAACTCTTCGTGTGCCTCGCCATGCTCATCGGTAATGACTAGGCGCTGTTTGCCTTTGGTTTCTTTACCGAAACTAATGGTGCCGGTGTATTCCGCCAAAATCGCAGGCTCTTTGGGTTTGCGGGCTTCAAACAAGTCGGCCACGCGCGGCAAACCCCCGGTAATATCGCGGGTTTTTGAAGATTCCTGCGGTATGCGTGCAATAACGTCGCCCACTTGAACTGTGGCGCCATCTTCGATACCAATAATGGCACCGGCAGGCAACACATAAAACGCGGGAATTTCGGTGCCAACCAAACAGATAGGATTGCCAGAATCATCGACCAGTGAAATCGCTGGGCGCATTTCTTTTGCGGCGGCGGTGCTGCGATGCTTGGGATCAATAATAATCAAAGCAGACAAGCCCGTAATTTCATCCGTTTCTAAT
This sequence comes from Halothiobacillus neapolitanus, assembly GCA_022730245.1. GTDB lineage: Bacteria > Pseudomonadota > Gammaproteobacteria > Halothiobacillales > Halothiobacillaceae > Halothiobacillus > Halothiobacillus neapolitanus_A. Next base: position 27,715 of record DZCK01000002.1, on the reverse strand, counting down.
TTGACAGACAAGCCATCGGCAAAATCGGAGAAGCGAGCCTGACCTTGCATTTCACTGACCACAGGATGGGTATGCGGATCCCAGCTTGCCAGCGTAGTGCCTGCGGCCACTTTATCGCCTTCTTTGACACGAATCACCGCGCCATAAGGCACTTTATAACGTTCACGTTCGCGCCCCTGATCATCGACCATACCCAACTCACCCGAGCGGGTGACCGCCACAAGGTCGTTATCCCGGTTAATGACGGTTTTTAGGTTGTGCAACCGAACAAGACCAGCGGCTTTATTTTGCACCGAACTGATGGCCGCTGACCGAGATGCCGCGCCACCAATATGGAAGGTACGCATGGTGAGCTGCGTGCCGGGCTCGCCAATCGATTGCGCGGCGATCACACCAACCGCTTCGCCAATATTTACGATTTTGCCGCGTGCTAAATCTCGACCATAACATTTTTGGCAAATGCCGTGACGCGCCTCGCAACCGATCGGCGAGCGAACCCACACCTCGTCGACACCCGCTTCTTCCAGTCGAAACACCATTAATTCATTCAGAATTGTGCCCGTGGCAACTAACACCTCATCGGAACCCGGTTTTAATACATCTTGAGCGGTGGTGCGACCCAAAATACGCGCGCCCAAGCCCTGAACCACATCGCCGCCTTCAATAACGGCGGTGACTTTTAAGCCGGGCGCCGTAGTACCGCAATCTTCAATGGTAACAACCAAATCTTGCGCCACATCAACCAAGCGACGGGTTAAATAACCTGAGTTGGCCGTTTTGAGCGCGGTATCGGCCAAGCCTTTGCGCGCGCCGTGGGTGGAGATAAAGTACTGAAGTACGTTTAAGCCTTCGCGGAAGTTGGCCGTGATGGGCGTTTCAATAATTGAACCATCGGGCTTGGCCATTAAGCCGCGCATACCCGCCAACTGGCGAATTTGCGCCGCCGAGCCCCGCGCACCAGAATCAGCCATCATGAAAATCGCGTTAAACGAGCTTTGTTTAACCGTCTCACCATGACGATCGACCACTTTCTCTGAACCGAGCTGCTCCATCATGGCGCGTGAAATTTGGTCATTCGCGCGCGACCAAATATCAACCACTTTGTTGTAGCGCTCTTTTTCAGTGACCAAACCTTGGGAATACTGGGTTTGAATTTCTTGAACCTCGGCCTCGGCCTTAGCCAATTCAGCCGGTTTTGACGGCGGCACCAGCATGTCATCCGAGCAAATAGAAATGCCCGAACGCGTGGCAAAGCGAAAGCCGGTGTACATCATTTGATCGGCAAACAGTACCGTATCTTTCAAGCCCAACTGACGATACACATAGTTCAACAAGGCAGAAATCGCTTTTTTACCCATATCCTTGTTGATTTGCGCGAAAGGTACGCCCACGGGCAAGGTGCGGAATAACAGCGCACGACCCACGGTTGTATCGACAATTTGGCGCACAGATTCAGCGCGGCCATCATCATGACGAATCCAATCATTGACGCGCACTTTAATCATCGCGCCAATTTCGGCTTGATGGTTATCGTAGGCACGCTGCACTTCGTCGAGGTCGGCAAAAACCATGCCTTCGCCCCGGCCATTTACTTTCGCGCGGGTCATGTAATAAATGCCGAGCACGATATCTTGCGACGGCACGATGACCGGGTCACCATTCGCTGGTGACAGCACGTTATTGGTAGACATCATCAAGGTACGGGCTTCGGCTTGTGCTTCCAATGACAAAGGCACGTGTACGGCCATTTGATCGCCATCAAAGTCCGCGTTGTAGGACGAGCACACCAACGGATGCAACTGAATCGCCTTACCTTCAATCAAGATGGGCTCAAAAGCTTGGATGCCCAACCGGTGCAGTGTCGGCGCGCGGTTTAACAACACCGGATGCTCGCGGATCACCTCTTCGAGCACATCCCAAACCTCGGGGCCTTCGCGCTCAACCAATTTTTTGGCCGCTTTAATGGTTGTCGCCAAACCCCGACGGTGGAGTTTGCCAAAAATGAACGGCTTAAATAATTCTAAAGCCATTTTTTTCGGCAGGCCACACTGGTGCAGGCGCAAAGTTGGCCCCACCACGATGACCGAACGGCCAGAGTAATCGACCCGTTTACCCAACAAGTTTTGGCGGAATCGGCCTTGCTTGCCTTTAATCATATCGGCCAGCGATTTCAAAGGCCGTTTATTGGTACCCGTGACGGCGCGACCGCGACGACCGTTATCCAGCAACGAGTCAACCGACTCTTGCAGCATGCGTTTTTCATTCCGCAAAATGATGTCGGGCGCGTTAATTTCGAGCAGGCGCTTTAAGCGGTTGTTCCGGTTAATCACTCGGCGATAGAGATCATTCAGATCAGACGTCGCAAAGCGGCCGCCGTCCAATGGCACTAAGGGGCGCAAATCTGGCGGCAACACCGGCAGCTGCGTCATCACCATCCATTCAGGACGATTACCGGACTCTTTAAATGCTTCGAGCAATTTCAAACGCTTGGAGAGGCGCTTAATTTTGGTTTCTGAACCGGTTTCAGCCAATTCATCGCGCAGGCTAATAATTTGCGCGTCAATATCGATGTCTTTAAGTAGCTTTTGTACTGCTTCGGCGCCCATATCGGCTTCGAACTCATCGCCGAACTGCTCAATGGCATCTATGTACATTTCATCCGTCAGCAAGCTGCTTTTGGTCAGCGTAGTCATCCCTGGATCTGTGACAACGAACGCTTCAAAATAGAGGACGCGCTCAATATCCCGCAAGGTCATATCCAGCAACAAACCAATGCGTGATGGCAAAGATTTTAAGTACCAAATGTGCGCTACCGGGCAAGCCAGTTCAATATGCCCCATGCGCTCGCGGCGCACTTTGGACAAGGTGACTTCAACGCCGCATTTTTCACAGACCACACCGCGATGTTTTAGACGCTTATATTTACCGCAAAGGCATTCGTAATCGCGCACGGGGCCGAAAATTTTGGCGCAAAACAACCCATCACGCTCAGGTTTGAACGTGCGGTAGTTGATGGTCTCTGGTTTTTTCACTTCACCATAAGACCATGAGCGGATCATTTCGGGTGAGGATAATGAAATCCGAATACCATCGAAATCATCATCGGTCACTTCACGACTCATTAAATTGAGTAGCTCTTTCATTGAATTCTTACCTGCCTTGCTATTAAGACAACCTGTCGGTTGGGACAATCGGGCTTATTCGGCCCCTAGGATTTGTTCGGGCAAATGGCCGGGATGCACCCGGCCTTTGGTTACTCTTTACCCAACTCCAGTTCCACATTGATTGCGAGCGATCGAATTTCCTTGAGGAGCACGTTAAAGGATTCCGGCATACCCGCATCCATTTTAAGATCGCCATCCACAATGTTTTTATACATTTTGTTTCGGCCATTAACGTCATCCGATTTAACCGTGAGCATTTCCTGCAAGGTGTACGCCGCGCCATACGCTTCAAGCGCCCACACCTCCATCTCCCCAAACCGCTGACCACCAAACTGCGCTTTACCGCCCAAAGGTTGCTGGGTAACCAGTGAATACGGGCCTGTTGAACGGGCATGCATTTTGTCGTCAACCAAGTGGTTCAATTTGAGCATGTACATGTAGCCCACGGTTGTTTTGCGCTCAAAGGGATCGCCCGTACGGCCATCAAACAGCTGCACTTGCCCTGAAGTAGGCAAGCCCGCCAATTCAAGCATGTACTTGATTTCATCCTCAGAGGCACCATCGAACACCGGTGTTGCCATCGGCACACCGCCCCGAAGGTTACGCGCCAACTCAATCAGCTCATCATCGTTGAGTGAATCTAAATCCACATTTTTATTGGCACTGTGGTTGTACACTTTGTGCAAAAAGGCGCGCAACTCAATCAAGGCCTTAGCGCGTTCGAGCTTGAGCATTTCTTCAATTTTGAGCCCCAACCCCCGCGCGGCAAACCCGAGATGCGTCTCAAGAATCTGGCCGATGTTCATTCGCGATGGCACACCGAGCGGATTCAAGCAGATGTCAACCGGTTGGCCATTGTCCATATAGGGCATATCTTCTTCAGGCACAATCATGGAGACGACGCCCTTGTTGCCGTGACGGCCGGCCAATTTATCGCCCGGTTGAATGCGGCGCTTAACTGCCACAAACACTTTGACCATCTTCAAAACACCCGGCGCAAGGTCATCGCCTTGCTGGATTTTTTTCTTTTTATTTTCAAAACGTTTGTCGATATCGGCCTGCGCTTGAATCAACTGGGCATTATATTCTTCGAGCGCTTGTGCTGCTTCCTCGCCTTCAACGCGGATTTCTAGCCACTTCGCCGGATCGACTTTCTCCAGTTGAGCAGCGGTAATTTTGCTGCCCGCTTTAACACCCGCGCCGCCCACCGCGATTTGGCCAATCAGCACCGATTTAACCCGCGCGGTAATATCGCCTTCAATAATACGCATCCGATCTTTAAGATCTTTACGCACGGCCTCAAGATCGGCCTCTTCGATCGCACGCGCTCGGCTGTCTTTTTCGATGCCATCACGCGTAAATACCCGCACGTCAATCACGGTGCCTTCCATGCCAGGTGGTACACGCAAAGAGGTATCTTTCACATCAGACGCTTTTTCACCAAAGATGGCACGCAAGAGCTTCTCTTCCGGTGTGAGCTGAGTCTCGCCTTTCGGCGTAACTTTCCCGACCAGAATATCGCCCGGGCGAACTTCAGCACCCACATGCACGATGCCAGCTAAATCGAGCTTATTGAGCAAACTTTCGGCCACATTCGGGATATCGGCGGTGATTTCCTCAGAGCCCAATTTGGTATCCCGTGCGATGCAATTCAACTCTTCAATGTGAATTGTGGTTAGGCGGTCTTCCCGCACAACCCGCTCAGATAAAAGAATAGAATCCTCGAAGTTGTATCCATTCCATGGCATAAATGCGCAAAGAATATTCTGCCCCAAGGCCAACTCACCCATATCTACCGACGGCCCATCGGCCAGCACATCACCTTTCGCAATAATGTCACCCGCCTTAACTAAGGGGGTTTGGTTGATGCAGGTATTTTGGTTTGAGCGGGTGTATTTAGTGAGATTGTAGATATCCACGCCCACATCGCCTTGGCTGGCTTCGGTTGCATTAACACGAACCACAACCCGCGCCGCATCAACCCGATCAACCACACCGCCCCGACGCGCCACCACGCACGAACCCGAATCGGTCGCCACCACGCGCTCCATGCCGGTGCCGACCAGCGGCTTGTCCGCACGAAGGGTTGGCACGGCTTGTCTTTGCATGTTCGAACCCATCAACGCACGGTTCGCATCATCGTGTTCAAGGAACGGAATAATTGAAGCCGCGATCGACACGATCTGCTTGGGCGAGACATCCATATATTGGATTTCTTCTGAACCCGCCAACATAAATTCACCGGCACGCCGAACCGAAATCAAATTGCCCTGCAACACCCCATGATCATCAAGAGGCGCATTGGCTTGAGCAATCGTGAATTTCTCTTCTTCATAAGCCGACAACCAATCCACCTCTTTACTCACCACGCCATCTTTCACGGTGCGGTAAGGGGTTTCCAAAAACCCGTAGTGATTGGTGCGCGCATAGGTCGCTTGCGAGTTAATCAGGCCAATGTTTGGCCCTTCTGGCGTTTCAATTGGGCACACACGGCCGTAATGCGTGGTGTGTACATCGCGCACTTCAAAGCCAGCGCGTTCACGCGTCAAGCCACCGGGGCCCAAGGCTGAAATACGACGCTTGTGCGTAATTTCAGATAGGGGGTTATTTTGATCCATGAATTGCGATAACTGGCTTGATCCAAAGAACTCTTTAATAGCGGCCGCTACCGGCTTAGCGTTTATCAAATCCTGCGGGGTTAAACCTTCAGATTCCGCTTGAGTGAGACGCTCTTTTACCGCCCGCTCAACGCGAACTAAACCAATACGAAATACGTTTTCTGTCATTTCACCGACAGAACGAATCCGCCGATTACCCAGATGGTCAATATCGTCGGTTTTGCCGTTGCCATTGCGGATATCAATCAAGGTTTTCATCACATCTAAGATGTCTGACGCATCACCTTGACTTTGACGCAACTCTTTGGCCGACTCATTACCCTGAGCGGACAAATGCGCAAAATATTTACCGTCATATAAAACACCCGGCCCACTATCCGTACCACGCTCAACCCGACGGTTAAACTTCATCCGACCCACATCCGACAAATCATAGCGATCTTCAGTGAAGAACAAACCGTGGAATAAGCCTTCGGCTGAGTCTTTTGTGGGCGGCTCACCGGGGCGCATCATTTTATAAATCTCGACCATCGCCTCCAATGGCGTTGAGGACGGATCTGCACGCAAAGTGAGCGACATGAACGGACCACGGTCAACATCATTGAAATACAATGTTTTGAAGGCGGCAATACCAGCTTTAGCAAATTTCAAAACCAACTCTTGTGTTAATTCATCGTTGCCACGAGCCAACAATTCACCGGTATTTTTGTCGATCACATCTTCAGCCAAAACACGGCTCACGATAAAATCAATCGGCACCGGCAAACTTGAGATATTGGCAGCCACAAGCGCACGCACATGACGTGCCGTAATGCGCTTACCGGTTTTGATTAAGTTCTCACCACTGACATCAATATCAAATGCCGCATCCGTCCCCTTGAGGCGATCGGCCACCAAGGTCAGAGCCAAACCGCCCTCGGGATCAACGCGGAACTCATCATGCTCGAAGAATATATTGAGCATATCGCTATTGGTGTAACCCAAGGCGCGCAAAATAATCGAGGCGGGAATTTTACGACGGCGATCGATTCGGGCGTAGAGAATGTCTTTTTGATCAAACTCGAAGTCCAACCAAGAACCACGATAAGGAATGACACGCGCTGAAAATAGGATTTTTTTCGAGCTCGACGTTTTGCCTTTATCGTGGTCAAAAAACACGCCCGGCGAGCGATGAAGCTGCGATACGATAACGCGCTCTGTTCCGTTAATAACAAACGTGCCACTTTCTGTCATTAAAGGGATTTCACCTAAATAGACATCTTGCTCACGAATATCTTTAACCACTTTGGCACCCGCTGGCGCTTCACGGTCATAAATAACCAAACGGAGTTTCGCCCGGAGCGGTGCACCATAACTTAAACCACGAATTTGGCATTCCCGCACATCAAAGGCGGGCTCACCAAAGTGGTAATCGACGTAGGCAATTTCCGCGCTGCCCGAATGGCTGCGTATTGGGAAAACTGAACTCAATGCAGCATGCAAACCCGCGTCAGCTCGGCCTTTAGCCGGAACGCCCTGTTGCAAAAACGCTTTGTAAGACTCAACTTGAGTCGCCAGCAAATACGGTACCGGCAGGATATCAGCACGGTGGCCGAATTCCTTGCGGATTCGCTTTTTTTCAGTGAATGAATAGCTCATCTGCCTTCCTCATCGGATATACGGATTGCGCAGCGCACGCGGGCGCTTAGCGGGGGGATTGCCAGGTACTTTTTAGGGTTCCTTTGGACTTTTCTTAAACCTGCCCTAAATTGAGTTAATTTAACGGGGAAACCTAAGAAAAAACCAACGAAGAAAGGCCAGCAACTTTCATCGCCAGCCCAATAAATCAAGCATTAACGCTTGATTTTAATCACTTAATCTCGACCGTTGCGCCTGCTTCAGTCAATTTCGCTTTAATGCTATCGGCATCCGCTTTATTGGCGCCTTCTTTTACGGTCGCAGGAACGGCTTCAACCATATCTTTGGCTTCTTTCAAACCCAGACCGGTCAACTCACGAACTGCTTTAATTACGCCAACTTTGTTCGCGCCGAATGAAGTCATTACAACGTCAAATTCAGTTTTTTCTTCTACAACGGCCGCAGGACCTGCCGCAGGACCTGCTGCTGCAACCGCAACGGCGGCTGTTACACCAAATTTTTCTTCCATTGCGGAAATCAACTCAACTACTTCCATAACGCTCATGTTAGAGATAGTGTCGAGAATATCGTCTTTTGAAATTGCCATTTTAAAAATCCTAAAAATAAAAGTTAATTAAGCTGCTTGCTTTTGATTGCGAACGGCATCGACCGTGCGAACCAACTTGCTTGGCACCTCGTTGAGGATGCGCGCAAGTTTGCCGATGGGCGCCTTCATGACGGATAAAAGCTGCGATAACGCCTCTTCACGCGTCGGCAGGTTCGCCACACGATCAATATCTGCTGCGGGGATCAGCTTGCCGCCCAGCGCTACAACCGTGATCTCAAGCTTGGGGAAGTCTTTTGAAAAATCCCGCATCAGCCGAGCGGCTGAACCAGGGTCTTCCATCGAAAACGCCAACAACAAGGGACCGGTTAGAGCTTCGGACATGCAAGAAAAAGAGGTATCGGCCATTGCACGACGAGCCAACGTGTTTTTAATGACGCGCAAATAAACACCACTTTTGCGTGCTTTAACACGCATGGCTGTCATTTGAGCAACAGTTAAACCGCTGTTCTTCGCACCTACGGCAGACATCGCTTTACCCGCAACCTCTGAAACTTCAGCAACAATTAACTGCTTCTGATCAATGGTTAAAGCCACGTGTTTTACCTACGGTTGCTTGGGGATTTCCCCAGTTACCTAAGCGACACTTCAATTGAAGCATCGCACCTTCACACGGCCAGCCAGACACTTAACTATCAAACTGGAACCGTCTGCGTCGGCGAATGGTTTAAGTCAATTCAACAATTGACACCGACGGTCTTTGACGCCGTTGCCGCACAATTAAGTTTTGGCAACAGACCAAAGTTCATTAACCCGCGAAACGCGGGCTCAAATTTTTACGCAACAAGTGAACTCAAATCAACCATAAGTCCAGGACCCATGGTGCTGGAAACACTCACGCGCTTCATAAAGATGCCTTTGGAGGCAGCGGGTTTGGCTTTATTCAAATCCGCCAGTAGCGCATTCAAATTACCAATTAGAGCCTCAGGGGTGAAATCCACCTTGCCGATTGTGCAATGGATAATCCCACCTTTTTCAGTGCGATAGCGTACTTGGCCCGCTTTAGCATTACGCACAGCACCGGCCACATCGACCGCAACGGTGCCAACTTTAGGATTTGGCATTAAACCACGCGGCCCCAATACTTGACCCAATTGACCCACAACGCGCATCGCGTCAGGCGAGGCAATTACCACATCAAAATCCATGCGGCCTTGCTTGATTTCAGCGGCCAAATCTTCAAAACCGACCACTTCAGCACCCGCCGCTTTGGCTGCTTCGGCATTTGCGCCTTGCGCAAAAACCGCAACACGAACCGATTTACCGGTGCCATTAGGCAGAACCGTCGCACCACGAACCATTTGATCTGAGCGACGGGGATCGACACCCAAGTGCACGGCCACATCCACCGCTTCATTGAATTTAACGCTAGAAACTTCTTTCAGTAAGGTAAATGCCTCTGCGGCAGGATAGGCGAAGTTAGGCTTCACTTTGGCCGCAATCGCCTTTTGACGTTTTGATAACTGAGCCATTACACACCCTCCACAGTCAAGCCCATGCTCCGGGCACTACCTGCAATGGTTCGCACCATCGCTTCCATATCTTTGGCCGTTAAATCCGGCTGTTTGATTTTTGCAATGTCTTCAAGCTGGGCACGGGTTAACGAACCCACTTTAGTTTTATTGGGAATTGCGCTACCCGCTTTAATACCCGCAGTTTTTTTGAGCAAAAAACTCACTGGGGGTGTTTTCATGATGTACGTGAATGATTTATCCGCATAAACCGTAATCACAACGGGGGTTGGCGTGCCGAGCTCAATGCCTTGCGTGGCGGCATTGAATTCTTTGCAGAACGCCATAATATTGACGCCTTTTTGACCTAACGCAGGGCCAATCGGTGGCGATGGATTCGCTTGACCGGCCTTAACCTGCAGCTTGATATAACCTGTTACTTTCTTAGCCATAATGCCCTCTTACTGGGTTCAATCGCTGGTGAACACGTCAGCCAGCTCCCCATTCAAAAAAACAAACCACCAAACACTTAAGTTTTAGCGACCTGATCAAAACTGAGCTCAACAGGGGTTGAGCGACCAAAAATACTCACCGCCACATGCAGCCGAGACTTTTCATAGTTAACTTCTTCAACAACGCCGGTAAAGTCATTGAATGGACCGTCGCATACACGCACAAGCTCACCCACATCAAATAGAGTTTTTGGCTTGGGCTTGTCGGTCGCATCTTTAACACGAGCCATAATTGCGTCGGCTTCGCGACTGCTGATAGGGGTCGGCTTACCACCGGAATCACCGACAAAACCCAGCACACGAGGCACTGAGTTCACAAGGTGCCAAGCCTCATCGGTCATATCAATTTGCACCAAGACATAGCCGGGGTAAAATTTACGTTCAGATTTACGCTTGACACCATCGCGCATTTCAACGACTTCTTCAGACGGAACCAAAATCTCGCCAAATAAGGACTGAAGATTCTCGCGCTCAATGCGCTCTTCAAGTGCTTTTTTCACACTGTTCTCAAATTGAGAAAACGCCTGCACCACATACCAACGCATCGCCATCCGTCTTTCCTCAGCCCGCAATACCGCGAACAATCCAAGCGAGGAGCGAATCAACACCCCACAAAAACAGACTGATGACCACAATCAGCAGAACAACAACCAAGGTTGTCTGAGTTGTTTCTTGCCGTGTTGGCCACACCATTTTCCGCACTTCGACTCGAGAATCAAAGGCGAACTGCCAAATACTCCGGCCCACAGCGGTCATATATACAATCCCAAACGCAGCGAGGACTGGCACCAATAAAGCACCGATTCGCACAAACAAGGGCTGTTTTGCCAACATATAAAAAGCGACCACACCGGCAACCAGCAGAATGATTGCAAGCCCAATTTTGGCAGATTCCAGCGCGGACGATCTGGCTGGCTCTATTGTTTTTTCCGACATTATTTGGCTCACATAATTCAACGAAATTTCATGAATTGCGTAAATCCATTCGTTCGTTACTGCTCTTAAAAACGCTGCACCATGACGACATAAATGGCAGGCCAGGAGGGAATCGAACCCCCAACCTACGGTTTTGGAGACCGTCGCTCTACCAATTGAGCTACTGACCTTTAATACTTACTTTTTTCACAGATGAAAAAAGAGCGCGAAGTCTACACGACTTCGCGCTTTATCACAACCCAGTTGGGTTATTCAACAATCTTTGAAACGACACCCGCGCCAACGGTACGACCACCTTCGCGAATCGCAAAACGCAACCCATCTTCCATCGCAATCGGCGCAATCAGGCTAACGGTCATGGCGACGTTGTCACCAGGCATGACCATTTCTGTGCCTTCTGGCAATACGCATGAGCCGGTGACATCGGTGGTTCGGAAGTAGAACTGGGGACGGTAGCCGTTGAAGAACGGGGTATGACGACCACCTTCTTCTTTGGACAGGACGTACACTTCGGCTTCGAATTTGGTGTGGGGCTTGATGCTGCCGGGCTTGCACAGCACTTGACCGCGCTCAACGTCGTCACGCTTGGTGCCACGAAGAAGGATGCCGACGTTGTCGCCTGCCATGCCTTGGTCGAGCAGTTTGCGGAACATTTCTACACCGGTCACGGTGGTTTTGACGGTGTCGCGGATGCCGACGATTTCAATTTCTTCGCCCACTTTGATGATGCCGCGCTCAATACGACCGGTAACGACGGTGCCGCGACCGGAGATTGAGAAGACGTCTTCTACGGGCATGAGGAAGGTGCCATCAACGGCGCGCTCGGGCTCAGGGAAGTATTCGTCCATGGATTTAACGAGTCGAATAACGGCTGGCACGCCGATGTCTGATTGGTCGCCTTCGAGTGCTTTGAGGGCGGAGCCTATGGTGATGGGAGTGTCATCGCCGGGGAATTCGTATTGGGTGAGCAGGTCGCGAACTTCCATTTCCACCAACTCAAGCAGTTCGGCATCATCGACCATGTCGGCTTTGTTCAGGAAGACGACCATGTAGGGTACGCCAACCTGACGAGACAATAGAATGTGCTCGCGGGTTTGCGGCATGGGGCCGTCTGCGGCTGAACAAACTAAGATTGCGCCGTCCATTTGGGCGGCACCGGTGATCATGTTTTTGACATAGTCAGCGTGACCGGGGCAGTCAACGTGGGCGTAGTGACGGTTGTCGGATTCGTATTCAACATGCGAGGTGTTGATGGTGATGCCGCGCGCTTTTTCTTCGGGCGCTTTGTCAATTTGGTCATAGGCTAAGGATGCACCACCGTGCAACTCGGCCATGACTTTGGTGATCGCCGCGGTCAATGTGGTTTTGCCGTGATCAACGTGGCCAATGGTGCCTACGTTAATATGCGGTTTGTTCCGTTCAAATTTCTCTTTTGCCATGACTTCACTCCACCAACGTCCGTTAAGTTAAACCAATCTCTACTGGCATCACGCATTTGGAGCTCATGAGCGGAATCGAACCGCTGACCTCGTCCTTACCAAGGACGTGCTCTACCAGCTGAGCTACATGAGCAAATAAGTTCCAAACTTTTATCATTTGGAGCGAGTGATGGGAATCGAACCCACGCCATCAGCTTGGAAGGCTGAGGTTCTACCATTGAACTACACTCGCAAATTTTTGCCACCCTGTTACAAACAAAGTGGCGAAATTGGTGGTGGGGGAAGGATTCGAACCTTCGAAGGCTGAGCCGGCAGATTTACAGTCTGCTCCCGTTGACCGCTTGGGTACCCCACCGAGATAACGCTTATGCATGTGTAAAAATTAATTCAATTAATTTTGCACATCGACCCATCGTGTTCTTAAGCCCTGCGTTTTAGGCTTAATTTGGTGCCGCTTGTCGGATTCGAACTGACGACCTACCGCTTACAAGGCGGTTGCTCTACCAACTGAGCTAAAGCGGCAATGGGCGCGCATTCTAATCCGAGTTATCTTTGCTTGGCAACTCTTTTGTTGCTTTCCCTGTTTTTTTCGCCGTTTGACTTAATCCGGAAGGCTGTGATTGCCGTGCGGCGAGTCGAATACCTTCGAGCACTAAATCGGGCACGCTGATGGCCGCTGGATCAAGCAATGGCAGCAATTCGCTCGCGCCGCCGCCGCTCACCACAATGAGCGGCGCACACCCTTGCGCGGAGGCGGACCACGCGGCCTCATTTAATGCTGAGATAATTTGCGCCAACGCGCTTGCCAGCATCCAGCGCGAACCGAGTTGCAGGGCTCCGGCTGTATTGGTGGCAAGCCCAATCTCGGTGCTATGCCCCACCGTAGCCATTTGGGGCTTTTGATGCCAAAAAGGCGCCAGATGCGGTGCCAGTGCATTTAGACCGGCGGTCATGGCGGCCACAGACGGCATAATAACGCCCCCTTCATGTCGCCCGTCGGCTTGCAGGTAATCGACTGTCACAGCGGTGCCCGCGTTGATCGCAATCAGGGCTTGCTGCGGGAATCGATGCCGAGCGGCTATGAGCGCGCAATATCGATCCACGCCAAATTGCGACACATCGAGATAACCAAGCCGCACCCCGCAGCAGCGCGCGCGGCTAACAAGCCACAACACCGGTACATCGGGGTACCGTACTGTTAACGCTTGGGCCAATTGCGCTTGCCGGTCTTGCGGCACCACACTCGCGATGATAATCCGCTGGATAGCGCAGGCTCGCCCCGAACTGAGACTATCTGCCCACGCGGCGAGCATTGCGTCTGTTTGCGGCCAAGGTTGCTGTTGCGTTTGTGCTTTTACGCCCAATTGCCATTTTATGCGGGTGTTGCCCGCGTCGATATAACACTTCAAACGGGTAATCTCACACTAAACGCACCTGTAATGGGATGAACGCTGCCCTCATCGGTGACAAGCATTAGGGTTCCATTGGGCAGAATGTCGCAGGCCGTGCCCTGTTTATGCGAATGCGCTGAATCCCAAACTTGGATTTGCCGACCGGATAACGCGTGCATTGAATTAATTTCGCTCATTTTAGTCGGCCAAGTCTCAGGCGATTGAATACAGCGCACCGTGGCCGCAATGAGCGCGAAGGAAAGCCGCTCACGCAAGCAGCCTTTTGTATCCACACCCGCCAGCAAGCCGGTCGCAGTAGCCTTGGCACCGGTTTTATCGACAAGAGCCGCTTGCGGCGTTTGCCAATTAAGCCCCACACCCACCAACCAATAACGCGCATCAGCCCGGCCCAGCTGCTCGATCAGGAGCCCGCCGACTTTTTTATCCCCAAGCCAGAGATCATTTGGCCATTTAAGTGCCACCCTGAACCCAAAACCGCGCAGGCATTGGATAAGCGCAACGGCCAACACCAAGCTCAAGGGCGGCTGATCTTGAAGCGCGATGCGGGACGGTGCCACAGGTATCGCAAGCGAAAACCATAACCCAGCGCCCGCCGCGCTATGCCACGCATGACCATGACGACCCCGCCCGGCGGTTTGCGCTTTGGCGATACACACCGACCAAGCCGCACCGTTATTGGCCTGCGCGGGCCAATGCGCACGCAAGTATTCGCTAGTGGAATCGACTTGATCGAGCACAATCGACACGCCACCGGCTTCAAGGCACAAAGCGGCCAGTTGCTCGCTCAATTCGGTATCACACCGGTTGCTATCGATGCCGGACACGGTGCTCAATCGAGGCGTGCATCAACGGCCAGCCAAGCAAGGCGGCGGGCATGGGCATCCGCTTTAACGGGCGAGGTTTCACGCAGTTGCCATTGATTACACACCGGCAAAGCCAGCACCACCGACCAGTGCATGAGCTGCCCTTGGCGAAATCCGTGCAGGGTAAGCTGATCGCCCACCGGGTAGCGGGCGAGTTGCTCGCGCCAGTTGCGCGCACCAATAGCCCAGCCATCCAGCGCGATCAGTTCATCACCCACCGCTAAACCTGCCTGCGCCGCAGGGCGATCTTCAAACACAATCTGCACTTTGGCCATGCGGGGGTCATCGCCACCGACCACTGCGCCAAAATCATGCACGGCAAAGGCGGGTTCCGTGACCGGCTCGGCCGTCACACCAAAATCAGCCAGCAAAGCACAAAAATCCAAGGGCTCGACACTGCGCAAGGCACGCTCAAAAAAGGCACCCAACGCGGAATCACCATCGGCCTTTGATGCCAGCCCCGCGATATAACGCTCAATCACATCGCCTTCCGGCAACGGGCGGTCGCCAAAATCGCACCAGAGCTGGCGCATCACTTCGGCCAAACTGTGGCCTTTTTGGCGAAGTTGCAAATCCAGCATTAATGCGACTAAAGCGCCACGGGTGTAGTAGCTTACGATGGCGTTGACGGCATTTTCATCTTGCTGATAAAACCGCGTCCAGGCATAAAAGCTCGATTCTTCTAGGGTTTGCCGCCCCCAACCCTTGCCGCGAACCGCCCGATTGATGGTTTGCGTTAAGGCATCTAAGTAGGCGGCTTCATTGATTAATCCGGCGCGGCGCACCAGCCAATCATCAAAATAACTGGTAAACCCCTCAAACAACCACAACAAGCGGGTATGGGCGGGGCGCGCTAATGGCAGCTGCGTAAAGGCTTGCGGGCGAATGCGTTTAACATGCCATGCATGAAAATATTCGTGCGCGCACAGGCTTAAAAAGCGTTGGTACGCAGGTGATACGCCGGTCTCGCCCAGCAAGGGCAAATCGGTGCGCGGAAAAATCAAGGCGGTGGAATTTCGATGTTCCAGCCCGCCAAACCCGGCTCCATCGAGGGCGACCAGAAAAAGGTAACTCTCGAACGGTGCCGCACCAAAAAAACGAATCTCGGTGGCGCAAATTTTTGCCACATCATCGGCAATGCGGGCGAAATCGGTGCGCGGATGCGGGTTAGAAAGCGCCATCCGATGCGGCGTGCCCGCGCTTATCCAATGCAAGCGCTCAAACGTTCCCAACTCAAAGGGGAAATCAATCAGCGTCTCGTAATCCGGCGCGGCATAGCCGCCAAACCCACGGGCATCCACGGTATTGGCGGGCATTGCGGTGGCCACCCGCCAGGCAGCGGGCGCATGGGCTTTTGATAATTCCAGATGATGGGGATTGCCCTCGGCGCCATGCACTCGGAGAAACACGCTGGTGCCATTGAAAAACGCATGGCGAGAATCGGCATGCGCCGCGCGCACAGAAAAATCCGCACAGTACACGAGATATTGTATCGATACGGGTTGAGCGCAGGCCGCCAACTGCCACGTGGTTTGATCTTGCGGCACCAGCGGCACGGCACTACCGCAGGCTAAGGTTGCCGTCATGCCAACCAAGTTTTTAGCAAAATCACGAACCAGATAGCTGCCCGGAATCCAAGCAGGCAGGCTCAGCGTGTAGCCCAGCGCGCACGCGGGTAAATCAAGGCGCACGCTAATATAGCGCGAATTGACTTGGGCGAAATCCAAGTAAAAGTGCGGCTCGATAAGGCTCACCGTTCGACCACACCCAAGTGATCGTCGCCCTCAGACGCGGGCGGGCAATCGCCCGTGTAGGTTGAATCCCCCACCATTAAATGATGCCCACCGGGGTGCACTCGGCCATGCTTGATTTCATCGGCATGGGCGGCACGCAGCACGCCCACGGTGCCGGAAAAATGCAAGCGCAAACCGGCCAGCGGGTGGTTCAAATCAACGGTCACCTCATCCCCCTCTACCGCGAGAATCATGAGCTCAATGCGGCCTTCGGGCCCCAAAGTTTCAACCATATTGCCTTCAACGAGCGCCACTTCTGGGGCGAAACGGGCGCGCGGCACGGTAATAACCGCGCTGTCATCGTGCAGACCATAGGCCGCTTCAGGCTCGATGCTGAGCTCAAAGTCCGCCCCTTCGCAAAGGCCATCAAGATGCGCCTCAAGCGGCGCCAGTAAATTACCGTGGCCGTGAATGTATTCAAAACCGCGCCCTTCGGTGGTATCAATAACCGCCCCATCATCATCGGTTAAGACGTATTCAAGACGAACCACGACATTTTTTTCAATTGGCATAACACACCCAATAAATGTTAATTTCAAACAAGAAAATGATGCCAGAGCGGCAAGGTGATGAAAACGAGCAGCAAGGAAGCTGTCGCCGTGGTTGCATACATTTCGGTATCGAGCCCAAAGCGATCACATAACACCAAACCAATCACCATCGTGGGCGTGGCCGCAATCAAAACCACCGCCACCCGCGTATCGCCCGTCAGCCCCAAAGCCATCACCATCAACAAAGCGGCCAAGGGCATTAATAACAACTGAATCACCAGCGCGGGGCTCACTTTCAATAAATGTTTGGGTGTGAGCGTGCCCAAACGCAGGCTCATCCCCAAGGCGAGCAACATGATCGGCACAACGGCCTCACCCAAGCGGTTCAAAAAAGCCCCCGCCCAATCGGGTTGCGGCACACCCGCTAAATTTAACAACGTGCCAATAGCGGCGGCCCACAAAGGGGGCACCTTAAGCAAGGCGTGCAACGGATGAAGCGTTTCTGGGTTTGTGCCATATTTTGATGCCAGAAAAACACCCAGCGTCAGCAAAATAGGCGTGCAAGCAAATAAATCAAACTGAATGGCAATCGCGCCGCCCGCATCACCAAACAAACTCACCATTAAAGGCAGACCCATATAGGTTGCATTCGGAAAGCTTGCAGCCAACAACAGGGCACCATATTGGCCTCGGGTTAAGTGCATGAACCGCCCCACGGCGGCCATCGCCGCCAGCGAAACGAGCACGCCAGTCGCGGCAGCCAAGGCGATTTTCAAGCTATCAACCCCGAGCGGCGCACGCCACAAAACGGCTAACACCAAGGCAGGCAAAAAAATGTAATACACGGCGGTGGTAAGCGCACCCCGCGCGCGCTCGGCAGACCACCCACCCAAATCAACATAGCGCCAAAGCACACCCACCCCAATGGTGAGTGCCATTTGCGCGATGACACTCACCATGCCCAAGGCTCCTTTTGCGTCAGCTTGACGTTATTGCTGCTGATTTTCTGTTTGAGATTGGGCGATTTCCGCCCGAACCTGCGCCATATCCAGTGCTTTGACCTTGCCAATCAATTCGTCCAGCGCTTGACGCGGCAACGCACCGGCCTGATTAAACAGCAAGATTTTTTCGCGAAACACCATCAAGGTGGGAATTGAGCGGATTTGGAAATAGGCACCCAATTGCTGATCGGCCTCTGTGTTGGCTTTAGCAAACGTGACATCGGGATGCGCTTTTGCGGCGGCTTCAAAAATTGGCGCAAAGGAACGGCAAGGCCCACACCACGGTGCCCAGAAATCGATAATCAGAATGTCGTTATCGGTAATTAGGCTATCAATTGTGGCAAAAGTGGCTTCATGAATACTCATGGATGACTCTCCAAATACAAAAAAGCGTCAAAAACCCATTCAACGCGGGGGTTATAGGGTATCAGGCCTTATTCAAAGGCTGCAATCATCAACGACAAATGTCGCACCGTGAAATCCAACCGCTCGGCACCCAGCACCCGTTGGCGATCTTCAAATTTTATGGGCAAGCGTTCCATCAAGCGATACACCACCCAAGCGGGGTCATCCCAAGGCTGATCGATCACGGGCGCCCCCAGTGAATCGCTGGCCTCATCGGCCATAATTCGCCGCAAAAAATCACGCAAGCGATCAACGCCAGTCGCAAGCTCAGTCACGACGGCATCGGGTATTAATTGCACCTCAGCTTGCACCAAGCCATCGCGCGCAACCCAAGATCGCACCACGCGAAACCGCTGTATGCCTTGGGTATCGATATGCAACATGCCATCGGGCGCTAAATCGGTATCCACAATCTGCGCGGTAGTGCCCACAGGATAAAACGCGGTTGCCACTGCCGCTGATTCGGTAGCGCAAACTTCCTCGCCTTGCTTGATGAGCACGACCCCAAAGGCGCGCGATTCTCGCAGACAGGCCCGCACCATGTCGATATAGCGCGTCTCAAAAATCCGCAGCGGCAAATAACCGCCCGGAAACAACACCGTGTGTAAGGGAAACAAAGGCAAAATTAGGGGGGGAGTCATGCCGGCATATTCCTGAGTAAAACCAAGGCTTAACTCTAGCTCACCCCCGTTGAACCTGCTGAACCAGCAAGCAACGCGGTAAGCAACCGCTGATGCAAGCTATCAAAACTGCCGTTACTCATCACAAGCACTTGGTCGCCCGGTTCACAAATCGCCAAGAGCGCCGCCAGCACCCTATCCACACTCGTTGGAAACTGCGCCCGCGTACCCAGCGCGGCCAAGGCAACGCAGGGTTGCCAAACCAAATCGAGCGGGCTGTAAAACACGATCACATCCGCCGCCTGCAGCGCATCCGCCAGCACGGCTTGATGCACCCCAGCGCGCATGGTGTTTGAACGGGGATCGACCACCGCAATTATCCGCCCCGCTTGCTGCGTTTCAGCCAGATGCGTTTTAAGTGCCGCGATGGTTTCAAAAATCGCGGTGGGGTGATGGGCAAAGTCATCAAACACCGTGACACCCGCCGCCGTGCCGCGATTTTGCAAGCGGCGCGCAACGCCGGTAAATTGCGCCAGTGCCGCCAAACCCTGCAGCGGCGGCACACCGGCAAAGCGTGCCAACGCGAGTGCTGCCAGTGCATTGCGGCGATTGTGTGCGCCGATAATCGCGCTTGGCATATCGCCCAACCGCTCGCCATGAAGCCACACGGTTCGCCCATCCAAACGCCAAGGCTGCGCGGTGTCGGTGCTGCCAAAACGCGCCACCGGCGACCAAACGCCTTGCGCTAACACGCGCTCAAGCGCAGGGGTTTCATCAGCCAGCACCACCAAGCCCTGATTCGGCACCAATCGCAATAAATGCGCAAATTGCCGCTCTATCGCCGCTAAATCGGGGAAAATATCCGCATGATCGAACTCAAGGTTATTGAGAATCACCCCGCGCGGGCGGTAATGTAAAAATTTAGACCGCTTATCGAAAAACGCCGTGTCGTATTCATCGGCTTCAATCACGAAAAACGGCGTTTGCCCAAGGCGCGCGCTCACGCCAAAATTGGCCGGCACGCCCCCAATCAAAAACCCCGGTTGCAGTCCCGCCGCCTCTAAAATGCAAGCCAGCATGGCACTCGTGGTAGTTTTGCCATGGGTGCCGGCCACCGCCAACACAAATTTATCGCGCAGCAATTCCTCGCCTAACCACTGCGGCCCCGAGCGATAGCGAAAAAACCCCGAAAGCAGCTCGTTCATCACCGGCATATCGCGGCGCATCACATTGCCGACGATAATCTCGGCATCATCGGGCAGCGGCGCATCCATATCGGTTTGCACGGTAATGCCCGCCAGGGCAAGCTGCTCACTCATCGGTGGATAAATGGCGTGGTCTCGACCCGACACCACATACCCCATCGCCTTGGCCAATTGCGCAAGCGAGCCCATGAAGGTGCCCGCAATGCCTAAAATATGTATTTTTTTCATGTTCACTTGCGATCTCTCTGCGCCAAACTAACGATTCGCTGCCGATTAACTCAGCCCATCAATCCACACCATCAGCACGGCTGAACACACAAAATAGCCCAACGCGACCCCTGTGCCGGCCCAAACGCCCCAGCCAAACGTGCGGCGAACAATTTGCCCCAGCACCAGCAAGTTCCAGCCGAATAAAGCCAAAATCAGCCCCGCCCCCAGTGTCATCGGGGTAGGTTCTGCGGTATTCACTGGGGCGAAATACCACAGCAGGGCCAGTACCAGCCCCAGAAGCCCCAAAGCACCATACAACGCGGTGAGCATTTGCGGCGCACGCGGCATGCGATGGGTAAGCTTGAGGAACAGCCAAAAATACGCGGTTAAAATAGCTAAATCCACCGCATTATCGCGCAGGCTATGCCACACAATCTGCCCCGTTAGCGCGGTGGAATCGGCCACAACAAAGCTCATAACAAGGCCGCTTAAAAAGAAAAAAAGCGCCGCCGCAAGGGTTGCATACCAACCAGCGGGCATATCTTCTGGCCCTGCCCGCAAAAAAACCAGAGGGATAAATCGCAGCCAGCTCATAGATCGATGCCCAGAATAAATGAAAATAATACACTAGGAGCCTGCCGGACTTTAAGAGTCGTAGCAAAAATCCAGCGGGGCGAGGGTCGCTTTTGTAAGGTGATAGTGGGTTTTCTATTGCCAAACAAAGCGATGAACGATGAGCCGTCCAGATAGATTTGCAGCCGCTCTCCCTAAAGCCCAACGGCTCGCATGAGTTAAATCAGCGTGCCAAAGCTAAGCGGTGAGCCACGGCACGTCCAACGGCAATTCTCACCAACAACGCACGCGCGGGGCACGCTACAGCGGCACACTGGCTCTTTGCAGGTCTGGATTTTTCTTGCTGATCGCTCCGTTGCGGATTAAAAGCCATTTCAGTCATTGGGCGCCCGTATAAATAACTTGGAAAAAGCTGCTCATCATCCATAAACAATGAGACTCGGTGAAGTTTTGCGCTTCGCCCAAAATTTTAAACCCACCCCGTCTCGATTCTGCACACCCAACTGCTATTTTTATTCTGTGTTTTAATGACGCGATGAATCAAACGCCCGCCCCATCGCCCCGACAAATCTTGCAATCCGTATTCGGCTATCACGCCTTTCGTGACCCGCAGGGTGCGGTTATCGACACCATAATGGCTGGTCGCGATGCCTTGGTGATTATGCCCACCGGCGGCGGCAAATCTTTGTGCTATCAAGTCCCCGCGCTGGCGCTCGCCGGCACCGCGATTGTGGTATCGCCCTTAATTGCCTTAATGCAAGATCAAGTGGCGGCACTCACCCAAGTGGGGGTGCGTGCGGCTTTTTTGAACTCAACTCAAACCGCCGAACACGCGCGTGCGGTGCAAGCGCAACTCCGTGCCGGCACACTTGATTTACTGTATGTGGCACCCGAGCGCCTTTTGCTGCCCGCCACATTGGCTTTGCTCCAATCGACACGCATTAACCTGATCGCCATTGATGAAGCGCATTGCGTTTCCCAATGGGGGCACGATTTTCGCCCAGAATACATTCGCTTAGGCGAGTTAGCCGCGCATTTTCCCGCTGTGCCCCGCATCGCCCTCACCGCCACCGCCGATGAAACCACCCGGGCTGAAATCAATCACCGGCTGGCATTAACCGATGCCCGCGTGTTTATCAGCGGGTTTGATCGCCCCAATATCCGCTATGCCATTGAGCAAAGCCAAGGCAGCACCAGCGCCCGAGATCAACTCCTAAACTTCATTCGCAGCAACCACCCGGGCGAGGCGGGCATTGTGTATTGCCTGTCGCGCAAAAAAGTGGAAGAAGTCGCCGATTGGCTCAGCACCAAAAACCTCACCGCCCTGCCCTATCATGCCGGCTTGCCCGCCGCCCAGCGCGAACGCACCCTGCGCCGGTTTCTGGATGAAGACGCGGTCATCGTGGTTGCCACCATCGCCTTTGGCATGGGCATTGATAAACCCGATGTACGGTTTGTAGCGCACTTAAATTTACCCAAAAGCATCGAAGCCTATTATCAAGAAACCGGGCGCGCAGGGCGCGATGGCCTGCCCTCGGATGCGTGGATGCGCTTTGGTCTTGGCGATGTGATTACTTTGCGGCAAATGATGAGTGAATCAGTGGCCGAGGAATCCATTAAGCGCGTTGAACAGCACAAACTCGATGCCATGCTGGGCTTAACCGAATCGACCCAATGCCGCCGCCAAACCCTCTTAGGATATTTTGGCGAACACTGCACCCAGCCTTGCGGCAATTGCGACAATTGTTTAACCCCACCCCAAACTTGGGATGCCAGCCTGCCCGCCCAGCAAGCGCTTTCCTGCGTGCATCGCACCGGCCAACGCTTTGGGGTGAACTATTTAATCGATGTGCTGCGCGGTAAAGACGATGCCCGCATCCGCCAATTGGGGCACCATCAGCTCGGCGTATTTGGCTTAGGGGCAAGCTTATCGGTAGAGAATTGGCGCGGAATTTACCGCCAGCTCATCGCCCGAGGTTTTTTATCGGTAGACACCGAACACGGTGGGCTGGCTCTGGCCGAGCCCTGTCGCGCGGTATTACAAGGGCGCGAAACCCTGTGGCTGCGCCGCGAAACAAGGCCGCAAGCGGGTGCACCCCGTGCGCCGCGCGGCAGCATTCAATTTGCAAGCCCCCAAGATAATGCACTCTGGGATGCCCTGCGTGCTTGCCGAAAAAAGCTGGCCACCCAGCACGGCGTGCCGCCCTTCACCATTTTTCATGATGCGACCCTGCTGGATATGATGGATGAACGCCCCCGCGACCTAACCGAATTGGCGCAAATTTCCGGCGTGGGCGCACGCAAACTAGATGCCTATGGCGCTGCATTTTTGGCGACACTCGCGGCATTTAACCACCCCGCTCATGGCAAGGCAGAACCCAGCGTTACCGTGCGCCGCGAAACCACGCAAGAAACCCTCACCTTATTTCAAAGCGGCATGAGCATCCCCGCCATCGCCCAGCAGCGTGGGTTAAAAACCACCACCATCTACACGCATTTAGCCGAACTAATTACCGAAGGCAGCTTGGATTTAATCACCGTCGTTGAGCTCCCCTTAACGGAAGTCACGCGCATTCAGGGGGTGATGCGCGCGCAAACCGAACCCGGCACAAAACCTTTATTTGATGCGTTGGGCGGGCAATACGCCTACGATCTACTGCGCTGCTTTCAAGCCGAAAAGCTGCGAGAAAAAGCGTAAAAACCCACGGTAGATAGGGCACCGCTCAATGCCAACAGCTTTGGGGCAAGCGCCGCCGCTGCTATAAGCCACCCTAAGGGCGAATATACGCCTCAGCGCCGAATCCACCCCGCACGAATGGGTCGCGCCAATAACACACGGTAGATGCGCTCAGCCCAAGCCAAAAGTGTCACGCCCTCCGAGCACCAGCCGAGCGATAACGCCAAATAACCGCAAGCCGCCACCAGCACCGATCCCAGCATATCGAGGGGGAAGTGCACCCCTAAAAAAACACGAGCCCATGCCACCGCAACCGACGCGCTAAGCACGATAAAACCAAAGCCCCACGCACCATCCAGCAGTAGGGTTAAGCCCACGCTGACAAAAACCGTCATGTGATCGCTCGGAAATGAGGCATCCGATGCGTGCGCAATCCACAAATGCCCAAGCCCCAACATAAAAGGCCGGGGCTGGGGCCACACCATGCCAATCAGCATATTCAGCAGCAGCGCAAAAAGCGCCACCCCCAATGCCTTAAAAGCCACGGTGCGCCGTGCATTGCCACCCCAAAACCACAAACCTAATAACAGTACCGGCAGCAAAAAAATCAGATACTGCGCCGTAATAATGGCGAAATCCATCAGCCCCGCTGGCGTGTGCGCCCCCGCATTCATATCGAGAAATAGGGTTTGATTCAGCGCATTGTGCTCATTAAATGTCATCGGGCGGTTCACCTGAGGTAAGGCAACAATCAACCGGCGCGCAATCGTCTCGGCAGATTGTCACAAGCTCGTCACAAAAAAGCATGATGACTGAAACCGCTGTCGCAACGCCAGTTAACATTTAGACATCTTCCATGAAACCCAACAAAAAACCCGGCTTTTGCCGGGTTTTTGCGGTGAACGCGCTTATCGAATTGGGCGCAAATACCACCATTCAAACAAGCGTTTGCCGTAATGCAGCAAGCGGCAGGGTGGGGAGATAAACTGGCGCTTTTCGTTGCGGAACACCACCACGGCGCGATCGAGCATATCCATCACGCAAATCAGCTCCCATTGGAAGGTTTCGGTAGCAGGTTTGCCCGCTAACTCCGCCAGCACATTGTTTGCGGCGGCCACCGCCATTAAATCAGCCATGTGCGCCTGCTTGGGTGCCCAATCGGGTGCGGGGTAACTACCCGAATCGCCCACTACATACACTCGATCAAACCCCGGCACCTTTGTTGTGGCTTCGGCCTGAATCATGCCGCCGGGTGATTTGGCAAACGGCGCGTTATCCGCCCAGGCGGGGCCTGTCATACCCGGCATAAATAAAATCAAATCGGCAGCAAATTCACCGGCTTCCGTCACGATTTTATCCGCCTCAAACCGCACCATCTTGGCGCCGAGCTGAGTTTCAATATCGAATTTCTTCATCCGCGCGAGCAGGCTATCAACCGCCTTTTCACCCAGCCGATTGCCGGGACGGGACGATGGATTAAAAAACACCAACTTGAACTGATCGCGCCGCCCTTGCTGGCGGAGCAGGCGGTCAATCCCGAACAACAGCTCAAACATCGGCCCGCCGCGCACGGCAGAAGGCTCGTTCGGGTTGGTGCCAAAACCCATCGCAATGGTGCCGCCTGTCATGCCCGCCAGCCGATCACGAATTTTCTCGGCGGCATCAATGCCCTCGCACACGGCAATGGCGTGTTCGATGCCGGGTAAGCGTTTTAAAAAGCGCCCGCCGCTCGCGATAATTAAGCCATCGTTCTCAATCGCGCGCGTTTCACCGGCGTGCTCCACCAAAACGCGCCGCCCTTCGGCCTCAACGCCCGTAACGCGCCCAGGCTGAAACTGCACGTTTAAGCGCGCGAGCAAGGGTTTTAAATCCACCAGAATATCGCTGCGGGTTTTAATTTTCGCCGGAATCCAAATCAGGCTGGGGTAGTACTGCAAGGTGGGCTCGGGCGCGATTAGGGTAATGCGCGCATCGGGGCTATTTTTACGCAAGGTTTTAATCGCGGTAACCGCGCCAAAACCTGCACCAATGACGGTAATGTGTTTGCTCATAAAAGACTCAGGCCAGGCTTTAGGTTAGGCTTTAGGTTAGGTTTTCAGGCTGCTTCGGTTTCGCCGGGCGCGCGCGGCACGTTGGCACCACCGCACAGCACGTTAGCCGGCACGGCCACGTCTATACGGCGGGGTTTGGGTAAATTCAAAGCATTCATTTTGGCCACAAAGGCAGGCAAATCGAGCCCCGCAATATAGGGGTTAATCGCCTTTTCTTGGCCAACACAGCTTACCCGCTTGCCGTTGTAATCGTGGCCGGGGTAAATCAGGGTTTCATCGGGGAATGCCAGCAGTTGCTGGATGCTATTAAATAGCGCAGCGGGCGAACCTTGCTGAAAATCGGTGCGCCCGCAGGCGTCAATCAAAATCGTGTCGCCGGTGAACAGGCGATCTTCCCAGCGATAACTGGTGCAGCCATCGGTATGGCCGGGCGTTGCCAGCGCGTGCACGGTGATGGAATCCATTGTAATGGTTTCGCCATTGGCGATAAGGCGATCCGCACAATCCAATCCGGTGCCTTTGCCCGCGATAAACAGCGCCTCGGTTTCATGCCGTAAACGCCCACCGCCGGTGATATGGTCGGCATGCACATGGGTTTCCAGTACATATTTCAGGGTTAACCCCAATTCGCGCAACAGTGCTTGATCCCGATCGTGCTGCTCGTGCACCGGGTCAATTAATAAAGCGGATTTCGTGTGCTCATCGGCGATGAGATAAGTGAATGTTGACGTGCCTTCATCAAAGAGCTGCTTAAAAATAGCCATTTTTGCCCCGAGCCTCGTTTATGGGTGTATTAGTTATTTTATACACAAAATAACGCATTGCCTACCTACTTCTTACCCATGAAACAATCGGGCAATCCAAATTACGCCAACCTAACGCTGCGCCACGCCGATAGTTTTTCCGCCTGCTTTAAAAGCCCGTTATGCTACGTCTATCTTTTGCCAGTCAAAGTACCGTCATGCTTCAATCTTCGCGTTTATCGAACGATCCGCGCTACCCCGCCTTAATCCAATTTATCGACCAATACCTGCCCGATGCCGATGCCCCGCCGACACTCGCCAGTGCCGATGCCAGCGCTCGGCGTTATTGGCGTGTGCGCTTAACGGATGGCAGCACCCGGATGATTATGGACGCCCCACCACCGGGCGAAAATATCGGCGCATTCTTGGCTATTCAAGCGCGATTGCATGCCGCAAAAGTTCCGGTACCCGAGATCGAAGCGCACGATCTAGCGCAAGGATTCCTGATTCTCGAAGACTTGGGCGATTGCACCTTGTTTCAGTGGCGGCACGGGCACTCCGTTGGGGCCGTCAATGCCCAGCTTCAAAAAGCCGTAGCGCTGTTGCCGGGCATAGCCGCCACCGAAACCTGCGGATTACCCACCTTCGACCCCGCCCGACTCAATGCCGAAATGGACTTACTACCCGACTGGTATGCCGCCCATTACCACCAGCGCCCGTTCACCGAGGCGCAACGCCAAGCATGGCAAACCCTACGCGATACTATTAGTGCGCGGCTGCAAACCATGCCGCAGGTGTTTGTGCATCGGGATTACCACAGCCGAAATTTAATGGTGCGTGATGGCGATCAAACCAACGCACTGGTCTGCATTGATTTTCAAGATGCCGTGCAAGGTCCGCTCGCCTACGATTTAGTCTCACTGCTACGCGATAGCTACATCGACTGGCCGCAAACCCAAGTCACCGCACTGCAAGAATATTTTTGGGCGCAATTACCGCCCGCGCACCAAAGCCATCAAAACCTAGCGCAATTTCAGGCGGATTTTAATTGGGTCGCCGTGCAACGGCATTTGAAGGTACTGGGGATTTTTGCCCGCTTAAGCGCACGCGATGGCAAACAGGGATACCTTAAAGACCTGCCCCTCACTTGGAAGCATTTACAGCGGGCGCTGGCTGGCATTGCAGAACTAGCGCCTTTAGCTGAACTACTAACGCCTTACGCGCCTCACCCCTAGGCGATTGCCCCTCTTCATAGGGCTTTGTACGTCACGCGGCGGCGCGGCTTACTCCCTCCCCCTCGCAGGGGACT
>DZCK01000022.1 GCA_022730245.1 Halothiobacillus neapolitanus | reverse complement strand
AGTGAATAAAAAATGAGCGGCAGTCAACAATCACAGCCCCCTGACCAACCAAGAGCGAGTCGCTTTACTAGCGCAAGAGCAAGATTTAATTGATAACGGGGTGCAGCCGACGGTTGAGGCGCTTAAAGCGGGCAATTTTGATCAAGCCCGCGCTATCTTAATCAAAACCATGCTGCCGGGATTAAACAAATTTAGCGCGGCAGCCACGTCCTACCAAGATAGGTTGTACAAAAATTTATACGAAGAGAACGTCAATTCGCGCCATGATGTGAATCGCGATAACTGGATTTATTTAGGCTTAATGGTGATTTCCATTAGCTTATTGTTTGGCATTGCCGTGTGGGTGATCCGCGAGATTGCTAAAGGCTTGTATTCAGCCGATCAAATGGCAATTGCCTTTGCCAAAGGCGAGTTTGATCGGCCGGTGCGCATTGAAACCAAAGATGAAATTGCCGATATTTTGATAAATATGGATAAAGCCCGTGAAAGCTTGCGCCAAACCCTGAAAGCGATTGGTGGCGCCTCGGTGCAACTCGCCGCTGCGGCGGAAGAAACCTCGGCCATATCGGCACAAACCGATCAAGGCGTGCGCCAGCAACAGCAAGAAACTGAAATGGTGGCCGCCGCCATGAATGAAATGAGCGCAACCGTACACGATATTGCGCGTAATGCGGCCGATGCATCAAACGCGGCCGGTGTGGCAAATCAGGCCGCCACCAGCGGGCAAACTATTGTTAAGCGCTCGGTGGCAACTATCCATCAGTTGGCCGCCAATGTGGATGATGTGGCGCGCGCGATTACCTCGCTTGAGGGCGAATCCCGCGAGATTGGCAAGGTGCTGGATGTGATTCGGGCGATTGCCGAGCAAACCAACCTCTTGGCTTTAAATGCGGCGATTGAAGCGGCGCGCGCCGGGGAGCATGGGCGCGGCTTTGCGGTGGTCGCCGAAGAAGTGCGCTCGCTGGCATCGCGCACGCAGGGTTCTACGGAAGAAATTCGCCAAATGATTGAGCGGCTGCAAAGCGGTTCGGGTGCGGCGGTCACCGCCATGCAGCAGGGTAAAAATCAGGTGGAAATGAGTATTTCGGCCATGAGCGAAACCGAGCAATCGCTGCAAGCCATCACGCAATCGGTGCAAACAATTAATGATTTAAACTTCCAAATTGCCAGTGCCGCTGAGGAGCAAAGCGCGGTCACCGAAGAGATGAATCGCAATGTGCAAAAAATATCCAGTATTAGCGATCAATCAGCCGAAGGCGCAGGCCAAACCCGCGTTGCCTCTGAAGAGCTGGCGCGCTTAGCTGAAGGTTTGCAGGCTAAAATCAATCAATTCCGTCTGTAGTCAATCTACGCGGTGTGTTCATTAAAAAGCGCCCATTACGGGCGCTTTTTAATTCATGTCAATTCTGTTTTGAATTGGCTGTGCGCGTTCATTAACCTCTGTGAGGATGAGGGCTATGGGGATGCTGGGTTTTCAGCGTTTGAATTTAATTATCTTTGCGTACATGCCGCGCGGCAGTTGCCATCAGCATGGCGCTAATGGGGGCGGTGAGCCATAAAAAGAGGATGATTAACAGTTCGTGCAACGAAAGGCTGTGATTCTCTACCGAAAAAAATACGATGGCGGCCAGTAAAATCGCGCTTAACCCGAGGGTTGATGCCTTGGTTGGGGCATGAAGGCGGGTGAAAAAATCCGGCAGTTTCACGAGCCCCACCGAGCCGAGCAGCACAAAGGCCGCGCCAAATAAGATTAAGGCAGAAACAAGGCTTGAGAGGATCAATGATATTAGGGCATCTGGCATGTTAATCCGTCTCTTTGTGTGCGTTGTTAAGCTCAATGATGCGCCCGCGCAGCAGGTATTTGCTTAAAATCACGGTGCTAATAAATCCTAATACGGCCATTAATAAAGCCGCTTCAAAGTTAATGCTGTTGTTGATCCAGATGCCAAACAGCACGATCAGGGCAATGGCATTGATGGTGAGGGTATCCAGCGCCAAAATTCGATCAGGCAGGGTAGGCCCGCGCACTAAACGATAGCCGGTGAG
The DNA here is from genome assembly GCA_022730245.1 of Halothiobacillus neapolitanus. Lineage (GTDB taxonomy): Bacteria > Pseudomonadota > Gammaproteobacteria > Halothiobacillales > Halothiobacillaceae > Halothiobacillus > Halothiobacillus neapolitanus_A. Next base: position 17,408 of record DZCK01000022.1, on the reverse strand, counting down.
CAGGCTTGCGATGCCGACCATCAGCAACCCGATTAATGCGGCTGTTTGAATCATGCAGAATCCCTCGGTAAATCATGCTTAGAGTGGGTTTTGTTATTAAATATTAGGTTTAAACGGGCTTCATAGCGTTGTTTAAGCGCGTTTATTTCATCGGTGGGGTTGTCTGTATGCAGGGCATGCACCAACAGATTTTTTTTATCTTGGCTCAGCGTACAAGCTACCGTGCCTGGGGTTAGGGTAATGGTGCCGGCAAAAAGGCTGATGGCCACGGGATGGGTGAGATCAATCGGCACTTCAAGAAAATGCGATTTTAACGCGCTATTTCGCCCCAATACTTGGCGCGCGACCGTGAAATTGGCGCGGATAATATCCACCAGCACCAGCCCTAAGTAGGCAAGCAGCCGCCAAGGGTGTTTAACTGTTATGGGGGTATTTTGGCTTTGAGGGACTAGGTGCGTTATGCCGATTGCGAGCAGGATGCCGAGTAGAATTTGCCCTGTGGCCACGCTGTTATTCAGCAATAACCACAAACTCAGCAAAATTAAACTCAGCCAAGGGCGGGGTAATAGCGGCTTTAAAAACGTTGGCATTATGGGGATACCTCGATGCCATGCATGGGATGGGGCGCAAAACCGGTTGCAGGCTCAGTTTGTTCTGGGTGTAACACGCGCTGGATGTAGCGGGGGGTATCCCGAATTTGGTTGCTGGTATCATCCAACCATTGAGTTATGGGCTTGGATGCAATCACCATCCCTATCGCAAGGCTTACCGGGAGTGCTACCGCCACCCAGCTGAGCGGGGTGTTGATGAGGGTGGGGGTGGGGGGGTTTGGCACGGGCGCGTGTTCTACCCGATAAAATAGGGCGCTGCCGCTACGCGCTAAGGCGATGACCATAAGCACACTGCTGATGAGTATTGCGGCGTAAATAGGCACCCACAGTGGGCTTGCCAGTGCGGCAAATAAGATTAGGGTTTTGCCAAAAAAACCGGTGAGCGGGGGTAACCCGGCAAGACCGATGGCATAAACCATAAACAGGCTGCCGGCCAATATCGCTTGAGGCATGGGGGGGTGGGTTTCGCCAATTTGATCGCCGCGCGTGCGGACAATTTGGTCGGCCAGCAAAAAAAATCCTGCCGTTAATAATGTGGTGTGAATCCAGTAATACAGCCCGCCGGTGAGGGCGTTTGCGGTGTTGATGCCAAGGGCAATCATCAAGGTGCCTACCGATGCCAGCACGAGATAAGCCACTTGGCGGCGCACATTAACTGCGGCCAGCACCCCGAGGGTGGCCATGATGAGGGTGAGCAACCCCAAGAGCAGCATCCAGGGATCAATCAGGTTAATTAAATTTGTAGGCGCGGTGTGCTCATTAAATAGGGTGCCATGCACGCGCAGCATGGCGTACAGCCCGACTTTGGTCATAATCGCAAACAAGGCGGCGACCGGTGCAGAGGTTTCGCTATACGTACCCGGCAGCCATAAATACAAAGGGAACGCGGCGGCTTTAATGGCAAAAACCACGAATAACAAAAAGCTGGCTGCGGCGATCAGGCCATAGGTGCTGGTGGGCGCTTGGCCGATTTTTACGGCTAAATCGGCCAAATTAAGCGTGCCTAACACACCATACAAGGCACCTACGGCAAACAAAAAAATGGTCGAGCCAATGAGGTTGATGACCATATAGTGCAAACCGGCTCGACTACGCGCCGCGCCGCCGCCGTGCAGCATTAAGCCGTAGGATGCCAAAAGAAGCACTTCAAAAAATACAAATAAATTAAACACATCGCCGGTTAAAAACGCGCCATTCAAGCCAAACAACTGGGCTTGGAATAGGGCATGAAAATGCGCGCCTTTTTTATCCTCATCGGTGGCGATGGCATATAAAAAACTCACCACGGCCAACAGCGCGGTGAGCAGCAGCATCAGGCCCGATAAGCGGTCATAAACCCACACAATGCCAAAAGGCGCGGGCCAATCACCCATCGGGTACACTTGCGGGTTATCACCAAAGCCGCTGGCCAGCAAATACGCGACGCAAATCAGCAAGATGCTCATGCTTGCACCGCTAATGATGCGCTGAATCCGGATGCCAGATCGGTGCAGGGCTATGAGTGCAATTGCGCTGAGTATGGGCAAAAACACCGGTAGGGCGAGCCATTGCAACGCCATGTTTTGGGTAAATGCTGGGCTTAACATGTGGGTTTTTTATGCGGTTCGGCAGGGTGGGTGGGCGCATCTGATGCTCCATCCACGTGATCGGATCCAAGCTCTGCCCGCGTTTTAAGTGCCAAAACAATCACAAAGGCGGTCATGGCAAAGGCGATAACAATGGCGGTTAGCACCAGTGCTTGGGGGAGGGGATCGGTATAGGTTGCATGCGGTTCAATCACGGCGGCCGCATTGCTGGCCATCCTGCCGGTGCCAAACAAGAATAAATTGACCGCATAAGAGAGCAAGGTTAACCCCATCACCACGGGAAAGGTTTGCGCCCGCAAGCTTAAATAAACCCCCGCAGTGGTTAAAACGCCGATAAGTAATGCAAATAAAATCGCCATTAATTGGGTTCCTTCAAATGTGTCGTAACACTTGCCGTGTGGGGCTCATGCGCCTGAATTTGCACAATGCGGGTGAGCATCAAAATGCTGGCACCCATCACCACAAAAAACACCCCTAAATCAAACATCATGGCCGAGGCGATTTCCACCCCACCGATAACCGGTAGGTTTAAGTGGGTGAAGGTTGAGGTCAGAAACGGGTAGCCCAGTGCAATGGAAGCAAGCCCGGTGCCGAGCGCCAGCAATAAACCCAAGGCTAGGGCGCTGTGCGCTTTTGAACTTAATGCCCGCCCATCGAGTGGCTGACCCTGCGCGATAAGCTGCATCATGGCGGCACTGGCAAAAATTAAACCGGCAATAAAGCCGCCGCCCGGTGCGTTGTGCCCCCGCAGTAAAATATAAGCACCAAATAATAGGGTCATGGGCAATAACAGGTGGGTTGCCGTTTGTAAAAGGATCGGGTGCGCTAAACGGGCGTTGGTGATGGGCGGCGGCGCTAAGGGGCTGAGCTTTATGTTTTGTAGCAAGGCATAGATGCCTAAAGCGGCTAGGGCGAGGACTGAAATTTCACCGAAGGTATCGTAGCCACGGAAATCGACCAAAATAACGTTAACCACATTGTGCCCGCCACCTTGGCTTAAGCTGTTTTCTAGAAAATAGCCTGCGATGCTCGCAAAATCTCGCGACATCATGGCATAGGTGAGTATCGCCGCTCCGGCACCGATGATGCCCGCCAAGAGTGCATCGAACCCCACCCGCTTGGCGCGTTCAGGCGTGCTTTGCTGGGGTAAATAACGCAGCGCCAAGAGCATCAAAATGAGTGTGACGACTTCAACCGATAACTGGGTTAACGCTAAATCTGGGGCGGAATAACGCACAAAAAGTAGCGATACGCCCAACCCAACCCCGCTTAAAACGAGCAAGGCAAGCAATCGTTGCGCGTGAATGAATGCGATACCCATAGCCAGGCTCATCATCAGTATCATGCCCGTGGCGGTGATGCCATCAAAAGGCGTTGCACGCGGGTCTAATCCAAAAAGAGGCGCGGCTGGAACGCTCGCAAAGCCGATAAGCCCCGCCCCAAAGGTGATGGCAAGAGTCCAGAAAGCCATGGGCTGCAAGCGCCCTTGATCGAAGGCCTGGGTGAGTGTTTCACTGCCGAGTTGGAGCGCGCGTAAAACAAAATTGTACGGTGTTTTCGCGTTTAAGCGCCCCAACGTTCGCTCGTACCCGTGGGTGAGGGGGCGCCTTGTAAGATAAACGAGCAGACCCCCGAGCAAGGCGATGATGCTCATCATGAGGGGCGCGTTAAATCCATGCCACAACGCCAAGCTAAACGCTGGCGCAGGGGCATTTAAGGCGGCACTCACCGAAAGATTGAGAATGCCGCCCATTAAGAGCGCAGGGGCAAGCCCAACGGCCAAGCACGTCACCACTAAAATTAACACAGGCACACGCATCATAAGCGGCGGTTCATGAATATTTGTGGGTAAATCAGGCGACGGCTCGCCAAAAAATGTGTCGTGAATAAACCGAATCGAATACGCCACAGAAAACCCCGCGCCCAAGGTCACAAGCAGCGGTAATACCCAGCCGGTGCTGGCGTCTAGTGCCTCGGTGAAAAACAGCTCTTTACTTAAAAATCCGTTCAGAAGCGGCACGCCCGCCATGGCCGAGGCCGCGATGATCGCAAGCAAGGCGGTGCGCGGCATATGGCGTGCCAAGCCGCCCAATCGGCGCATATCGCGGGTGCCGGTTTCATGATCGACAATACCCGCCACCATAAACAAGGCGGCCTTAAACGTGGCATGGTTGATGAGATGAAATAAGCCCGCCACCATGGCAAGCGGTGTGCCAAAGCCCATGAGCAGGGTGATTAAGCCCAAATGGCTTAACGTGGAATAAGCGAGCAAGCCTTTTAAATCATGCTTAAATAACGCCGTGGTCGCCCCCAGCAAAAACGTGATTAACCCCGCGCCGCCCACCAAAATAACCCAAGCTTCTGTGCCGGATAACACCGGAAAAAAACGCGCCAGTAAAAAAATCCCTGCCTTAACCATAGTGGCAGAATGCAGATACGCTGATACCGGCGTGGGCGCAGCCATCGCATTGGGTAGCCAAAAATGGAATGGAAATTGAGCCGATTTGGTAAAAACGCCCAGTAAAATCAGAATGAGAATTGGTAAATACAGCGGGCTGGCGCGCACCACATCCCCTGCATTGAGCACCACGCTCAAATTAAAGCTGCCTACCACATGCCCCAGCAGCAGCACGCCACCCAAGAGCGCAAGCCCCCCAAAGCCGGTAAGGGTTAAGGCCATGCGGGCGCCCGTGCGGGCATCTTGCCGGTGTTGCCAAAAGCTAATTAACAAAAACGATGAGAGTGAAGTCAGCTCCCAGAAAATAACCAGTTGGATTAAATTTTCAGAGAGCACGATGCCGAGCATCGCCCCCATAAACAGCAGCAGGCTGGCAAAAAATCGCGCGGGGCTATCTTTAGGGGCTAGGTAATATTGGGCGTAAACGATAATCAGCAGGCCAATAATTAAAATAATCCCGCTAAATAAAAGGCTTAAACCATCTAGCCGAAAGGCAAAATCCAGCCCGATAAGCGGTATCCAAGAAAATGAAACAACCTGTGCGTGGCTAAGATCAGCCCCCCAAGCGCTAATGCCTAACAGCAAAAGGCAGGCAAGGGTAATAAAAAAAGCAATGCCTGCGGCGGCGGGGCGAACACGCGCACCGAACCAAGCCGCAAAAGGTGCGCTAAAAAAAGGCAGGAGCACGAGGGCTATCAGGCTATTCATCGGGGTGTTTTTCAGAAATTTGGGTCAAAAAATAAATCCATTTCGGGCGTATTGTTATAAAAAATAAATACTCAATATGGTTTGAAACTTATCACACTTGGGTGCTTTTGAGCGAGTTTGGGTACTTGGGATCGAGGCTGGGCGGCGCAAAATTTATTGAATACAACGACAAGATACTGCTGGCAATGCATCGCAATGTTAGACTCTGCATCATGTTTCACCTGTGCAAATTTTTCTTCTTGTGTTTTTTATTGAGAAATCATTACCTTGTTTCAAGATAAACCCCATCCTACGGTCATCTCTTCCCAAATTCATGGCATTGTGCCTTCGCAATTAAGCGATCAGGCTATTAATGTGTTGCAACGCTTGCACGATAGCGGTTATGCGGCTTATTTAGTGGGCGGTTGTGTGCGTGATTTATTGCGCGGCCTGCGCCCCAAAGATTTTGATGTGGTGACCGATGCCAAGCCCGAGCAAGTGCGGGCTTTATTTCGTCATGCGCGCATCATTGGGCGGCGTTTTCGGATTGTGCATGTCATTTTTGGCCACGATATGATTGAAGTTACCACCTTTCGTGGGGGCGATGATGATTCGCTGCGCCGCTCGGATGAAGGCCGAATTTTGCGCGATAACGTCTTCGGCACGCTTGATGAAGATGTATGGCGGCGCGATTTTGCCTGCAATGCCTTGTATTACAACTTCGCGAATGCGGAAATTGTCGATTATGTGCACGGTTGGCAAGATGTAGAAACCGGCCATTTACGCGTGATTGGTGATCCGGCCACGCGCTACCGTGAAGACCCGGTGCGCATGCTGCGGGCAGCGCGGTTTATGGCCAAACTGGGGTTTACACTCACGCCTGAAACCGCAGCGGCCATTCATGAATGTCGCCCTTTGCTTAAAGATATTGCCTCGGCGCGTTTATTTGATGAAAGCATTAAAATTTTCCAAGGCGGCTACGCTTGGGCGGCCTTTTTACAGCTGCGTGAGTTAAACCTGCTCGGGTATTTATTTGCGGGGCTGGATGATCTGCTTAATCGAGATTACGACCGCGTGGCCGCTTTAATCGAGAAAATTCTTAAAGGCACCGATGAGCGCATCGCCCTGCAATTGCCGGTTAACCCGGCCTTTTTGCTGGCGGGTTTGCTGTGGGCCGATTTAAGTCGGCGGCGAGAGCGTTGGCTGCACCAGCGGGTAGAGGCCGATACGGCGATGGAACTCGCCTGCGATGAGGTGTTAGAGGCCACCGTTCGGCAAGTGGCGATTCCCCGTCGGCTCACAGATTTAATGCGGGTAATTTGGGTGCTACAACCCGCGCTTGAGCGCGAAGCCAGTGGCATGGCGCAGGGTGTGCCGCTCAATGATTTATCCGCCGCGCAAAAGCACCTTTTAGCCCACGCTTGGTTTCGAGCGGGCTTGGATTTTTTATGTGTACGCGGTGAAATGGGTGAAATTTCCCCCGCCGCTTGTGCCTTTTGGCGCCAATACGCCCCCGCGCGTGATAAAGATACCGGCGAGGCGGTGCCAACGCACTTGCCAGAAGATTTCGGCAAGCACGGGCAGATCGAGCGTCGGCCGCGTCAACGTAACCGTCGCCCCAATCGAGCCTCGGGTGTTAAACGGGGCGAAGGGAATTGATCGCGCGCGCTCCACGCCTCGGTGAAGATGATGTTCTGAACGTTGAGCCGGTTGATACCTTCATTGCGCTGGGCAGTAATTTGGGTGATCCCTTAGATCAAATCGCGCAGGCGTTTGAGGCACTTAATCACTTGCCGCACACCCGCGTGCTGCGCGTTTCAAAATGCTATGCCAATCCGCCGATGGGGCCGCAAGATCAGCCAGATTATGTTAATGCCGTAGTTTTGCTTTCCACGCGTTTAGCGCCGCTCGAACTTCTCGATGCGCTGCAAGCGCTTGAGCATGCTGCGGGACGCTATGCCACCCGCCATTGGGGTGAGCGGGTTTTGGATTTGGATATTCTGACCTATGGCTTGCAAACCATTCAAACCGAGCGCTTAACCATCCCCCATGCGGGCATGGCTGAGCGCCGATTTGTGTTGGCACCCTTTGCCGAAATTGCCGCGCAAGCGCAATTGCCCGATGGCCGCCGAATTAGCGACTTGCTCGATGCCGCGCCTAATCATCCCTTGCGGGTTATTTCCGGCGCTTACCAAGATGCTTGCGTGGCGAACGTAAGCCTTTCCCATCACGACTGATTGCCCCTGAACCTTACGTTTTATTCGGAACTTATCGGCATGAAACCCCAAGAATCCCCCGTGACGCACCCTAAAACGCTCCCCGATCTTTGGCGAGCCGAGCACCCCATCACCATGCTGACCGCCTATGATGCAAGCTTTGCACGCCTAGCCGTTGAGGCGGGGATTGACGTCCTGCTCGTGGGGGATTCGCTCGGCATGGTGGTGCAAGGGCAGCGCGATACTTTAAGCGTCACCCTTGATGAGATGGTTTATCACACGCAATTGGTTCGCCGTGGCGCGCCCCACGCTTTGATTGTGGCGGATATGCCCTTTTTAACCGATCACGGAATTGATTTAACCCTGCGTAACGCGGGTCGCTTAATGCAAGAAGCGGGTGCCGATATGGTAAAAATTGAGGGCAGCGCTAATAAAGCGCCCTTAATTCGTGCCCTAACCGATGCGGGCATCCCCGTTTGCGCCCACATTGGCTTATTGCCGCAACGGGTGCGGCAATTGGGCGGATACAAAGTGCAGGGGCGGGTGAGTGAGGATGCGGGGCGCATTCTCCACGATGCCGAAGTGCTCGCCGATGCTGGCGCACAGCTGATGGTGGTGGAATGCGTGCCGAGCGCTTTAGGGACGCGCATTGCCCAATCGATTGACGTGCCGGTTATCGGCATTGGCGCAGGGGCGGGGGTGGATGGCCAAGTGTTGGTCATGCACGATTTGCTCGGTATCAATCCGCATCCGGCGCGGTTTGTGCGCGATTTTTTGCGGGGGCGCGGCTCGATTTTGCAAGCGATGCAAGCCTATGGCGAAGCGGTGCGTAATCGCAGCTTTCCCGCCGAGCATGAAGGTTTTGTGTGATATGCGGCAGATTACCGATCTTTCTCAATTAGCCCAATGGCAAGCTGAGTTCGCCTGTTCAACACAACCGCTCGCCTTTGTGCCCACCATGGGTAACTTGCATGCGGGGCATTTGGCCTTGCTTGCCGAGGCGCAGGCGCTTAACCCCCGACCACGCACCTTGGTATCTATTTTTGTTAATCCTTTGCAATTTAACGATGCGGCGGATTTAGCCCGTTATCCGCGAACGCTGGATGATGATTTAGCGCAATTACGCCATGCTGGTACCGATGCCGTATTTGTGCCACCGGTCGATGCGCTTTTGCCTGCCCGCGATGGCGGTGTGCGAATCGATCCGGGCGCGCTGGCACAAGGCTGGGAGGGCGCTGCGCGCGCCGGGCATTTTACCGGCATGGCCACCATCGTAGCGAAGCTCTTTCATCTGATTCGCCCGCAGTTTGCCCTGTTTGGTGAAAAAGATATTCAGCAACTCATCATCGTGCAAAGCATGGTGCGTGATTTGAATTTTCCCGTAAACATTCTTGCCGTGCCCACGCAGCGCGCGCCCGATGGTTTGGCTCTGAGCTCGCGCAACCGTTTTTTAAGTGACACTGAACGAGCGCTCGCGCCCCAAATTTATGCGCAATTAACCGCATCAGCAGAGGCCATCATCCGAGGCGAAGCGGCGGATTTAGTCTTGCAACGCGCCCGCGCGCAGCTAACATCAGCCGGCTTTATTGTGGATTATTTTGCCCTGTGCGATGCGGCGCAATTGCAGCCGATGCCCCATTTTTCAGGCGATGCAATTTTGCTGGTGGCCGCTCAATTGGGCGCCGTGCGTTTAATTGATAACCTGCGGATTAGTCCTTGAATCGCGGGATACGCTACAATTTGCGCCACTTTGATACGCCCCAATGTTCAGTACGGAACCTAAGTTATGAACCCCAATTACCTTGAATTCGAACAACCTATTGCCGAGTTAGATGCCAAAATCAATGAATTACGGCTGATGGATCATTCCTCTGGCCTGAACATTAATGAAGAAATTGCGCGGCTTGAAGCGAAAAGCACCGAGCTGACTCGCTCAATATTCAGCAACCTAACCGCATGGCAAATCAACCAAATAGCCCGCCACCCTCAGCGCCCGTACACCTTTGATTATGTTAAAAATTTCTTAACGGATTTCACCGAGCTGCACGGCGATCGGGCATTTGCCGATGATGCGGCCATTGTGGGTGGCATGGCGCGTTTAGATGGTATTCCCGTTATGGTGATTGGCCATCAAAAAGGCCGAGATACCAAAGAAAAAATTCGCCGTAACTTTGGTATGCCAAGGCCAGAAGGCTACCGCAAAGCCAAGCGTTTAATGGAAATGGCGGCAAAATTTAAGCTGCCGGTATTAACGTTTATTGATACCCCCGGCGCGTATCCGGGTATTGATGCCGAAGAGCGCGGCCAAAGTGAGGCCATTGCCCGAAATTTATATGTGATGGCCGATTTGCCCACCCCCATTATCGTCACAATTATTGGCGAAGGCGGCTCGGGCGGCGCACTGGCGATTGGCGTGGGCGATCATGTGATGCAATTGCAATACAGCACCTATTCTGTGATCTCACCCGAAGGATGCGCCTCGATTTTGTATAAAAGTGCCGATAAAGCCTCAGAGGCTGCCGAGGCGTTGGGCATTACCGCCCCCCGTTTGCTGCAACTGGGGTTAATTGACGAGGTGGTTGCCGAACCCTGCGGTGGAGCCCACCGAGACATTCCTTTTATGGCGCAAACCCTAAAAGCCTCGCTGAAGCGGGCATTGCTCAAACAACTTAATGTGCCCATCGAGCAATTGCTCGACTCGCGTTACAAACGGCTCATGCGGTATGGGCAATATCTCGAACGTTAATTCCATTCAACCGACGCATGGCATGGCGCCCGACTCCCTCCCCATTCTCTGGCCTGCACGGTTGCCTGAAAAGCCCCGCATTATTTTGGCAAGCTCGGGCGGTGCCGATTCCTTAGGCGCCTTAATTTGGTTGCACTCGCTAAAGCTCAAGGGGCAAATCAGCGATGTGCGCGTGGTGAGCATCAATCATCAAATCCACCCCGACTCGGCGGAATGGAGCGCGCTTGCCGTAGCGCAAGCCCAGCACTTTGGCTTTAAGGCCGATATTATTTCGGTGCAGTTGCCGAAACTTAGCCCCGAAGGGCATCGATCTCTCGAAGCGCGCGCGCGCGCCGCACGCTACGCGGCACTGCGGGATAATCTTGCGCGGGAAGAGGCCGGTGTCGTTTTAGTCACCGCGCACCACTTATCCGATCAAGTCGAAACTTTTTTACTTGCAGCCTTGCGCGGTAGCAGCCTTGCCGGGCTGGCTGCCATGCCCGCATTGGCGCCATTCGGCCTAGGCTGGCATTGGCGGCCTTTTATTCAAACGCCCGCAGTCACTCTACAGGCTTTGGCGCAAGGCGCATCATTACCCTATGTGATTGATCCCAGTAATTTTGATACCCGTTTTGATCGAAATTTTTTGCGCCATGAAATTCTGCCCCTGCTTCAAGCCCGCTTTCCAAACGCCCTTGAAAGGGTCGGCCAAACGGCCAAGCAAGCGGCCCAAGATTGGACAATGCTAACCGAGTTGGCCGCTCAAGATAATGGCGCGTCATGGGGCGACACACTCGCCTTAACCACGCTCGAATCTCTTAGCGCCGCAAGGCAAGCCAACCTCATTCGTGCTTGGGTTAAAGCGCGGGGTGCCTTGATGCCGCCCAAAACCAAGCTCAATGAATTTATGCGGCAATGCCACGCAGCCCATCCCGCCCAAAGGCCCACCTTGCGCTGGGGCGACTGGGCGATGACCCGTTATCGCCAGCATTTGTATTGGCGTCATCTCCGCCTTGAAGCTGGGTTTGAGCCCGTGATATGGCGGGATAAAACCCAGCCCTGCTTAATTCACGCCCATCTCATGCTCATCCTAACCCGCGCCGAGGCGAATGATCCTTTGGCCTTGGATGAGCGCTGGCTATCCCATCCGTGGCGCGTCAGACCCCGCGCGCCGCAAGATTATTTAAGTAATTCACCAAGCCAACCCAGGCAGGATTTAAAACACTGGTTTCAACAAAATAATATGCCACCTTGGTTGCGCACCTCCGTTATGATGCTGGAAATAGATCACCAATTAGCGGGTATGGTTGGGCTAATCACGCAAACTAATTATCAAGCCAAAGCACAGGCTGGCTGGCGGATCACAATTAAAAAAACTGAACGTTCTGATTAATTTATAAAACAAGAGAAACTATTCATTATGTCGCTTCACTTAGATAAATTTCAACCTCGAAAATTTGAGCAAAAAATCGATCACTTGCTTGCTCATGCCTTATCGGTTCTTCGTCAGTTTTTTATTGTATTAATGATTGTTTATACCGCTATATGTATCATAAGTTTCGCCATTAAGCTGGGCACTCTTGCCCTGGTTCAAGGTAATTTAGATTTCAAATCAATTGATACCTTGCTAACGGATGGGTTATTTATATTAATTATTCTGGCGATTGTGAAATCACTGTTTCTTAAAAACTCATTTGATTATGCGATTACCCTGCTTGAAACGGGTTTTGTTGTATTAATCCGAAAGATGATTTTATTGCAAACAGACCCCAATGAGTGGCGTGTTTTATTGGTTTTGGGTATTACCTCTGCTGTGTTTTTTATGCTCATCATTTTAATTCATTACCTCAAGCGCCAGTGGCGGGTAGAAAATGAAGCCAAAAAAATAGAGGTTAACGACGCTGAATTAACACGTGTTGAAAAAAATGGTTGAAATAAAAGAAGTTATTAGCTTTTGTGATGCCTTGCTTAACAGCGCGGCATGGTCGGATTACGCCCCCAATGGTTTGCAAGTGCAAGGAAAAACCCGCATCAACCGCCTTGTGACCGGTGTTACGGCTTCAATGGATTTAATCGACGCGGCCATCGCTTGGCAAGCAGATGCCATCTTGGTGCACCACGGTTATTTTTGGAAAAACGAACCGCCTGCGCTAACGGGTATGAAATATCGTCGAATCGAAAAATTGATTAAAAACAATATCAATTTAATTGCCTATCATTTGCCCCTCGATAGCCAGCCACAATTCGGGAATAATGCCGCCTTGGCTGATTATTTAGGCCTCATAAATCGAACTTTTTTTGGTCAAAACCAATTAGGTTTAGCAGGGTATTTGCCCGTGCCCATGTCGGTATCGGCGTTAGGCCTTAAGCTAAACGCCCATTTGCATCGCCAGCCCTTGGTGGTGGGGCCAACGCAAACCTTGTTGCACCACATCGGCTTATGCAGCGGTGGCGCGCAAGATTATCTTGTGGATGCGGCTTTATTGGGATTAGATGCATTCATTTCGGGTGAAATCAGTGAGCGCACCACGCACATCGCACGGGAAGATCAAATCACCTATTTTGCGGCAGGCCACCATGCCACAGAGCGCGCTGGCGTTCGTTTATTGGGTGAGCAAATTGCGCAAAAATTCTCAATTGAAGTTCAATTTATTGATATTGAAAATCCGGTTTAGCGCGTTTTTTGGGTGTGCTTTAACGCAATTTTTTTGGCGTGATAAATACATCTGGCGTGGGATTAATGACACTTGTTTGACGTTTTAGGATTTAACGTTAACACTCATAACCGCACATACCGATGTGGGCACGTAAGGCCACCCGCACGTTGCTTTAATTGTGTGTTTGCGCCTGCTATAGACTGTGCAGATGCATCCCTCGGTGGGTAAATGGTTCATTTAACAAGCCCCATGCTGGGGTTTTTTATTACTAATTGGAGCGATTGTTCGATGGCTGAAGTTCCTGTCAATACAGCGCGGCGACGTTTTTTAACGGGTTCAGCCGTCGCGGTGGGCGCCGTGGGCGCGGGTTTTGCGACCGTGCCTTTTCTCTCTTCGTTTGAGCCCAGCGCGCGCGCGGAAGCGGCTGGGGCGCCTGTAGATGTCGCCGTGGGTAAACTCGCTGCGGGTCAAATGGTGACAGTAGCTTGGCGGGGGCAGCCCATTTATGTGGTGCATCGCACGCCTAAAATGATCGAAACTTTGCCCTCACTTGATGCGCAATTGGCCGATCCTAATAGTCAAGTGGCCAGTCAGCAGCCGAAATTTGCGAAAAATTTTTATCGTTCGCGCAAACAAGAATATTTGGTGCTCATCGGCGTATGTACACATCTGGGGTGCGCGCCCACCTATCGCCCTGAAGTGGCGCCGAAAGATTTAGGCCCCGAATGGGTGGGTGGTTTTTTCTGCCCTTGTCATGGTTCAAAGTTTGATTTGGCTGGGCGTGTGTATAAAGGCGTTCCCGCACCGACAAACTTGTATGTGCCTGATTATATTTTTGTGTCTGATGATTTAATTCGGATTGGTGTTGCGGAGAAACAAGCATGATTCAAAAGTTAGGTAAATGGGTTGATGATCGATTGCCCGTGTCGCATTTTTGGAATGCGCATTTGGCTAAATATTATGTGCCAAAAAATTTCAACTTTTGGTATTACTTCGGCTCTATTCTGCTTGCGGTATTTGCTATTCAGATCGTAACGGGTATTTGGCTTGCGATGAACTATAAGCCTTCTGCCGCAGAAGCTTTTAATTCAGTCGAGTATATTATGCGCGATGTGAACTGGGGTTGGCTCATCCGCTATATGCACTCTACGGGCGCATCTTTTTTCTTTATTGCGATTTATTTGCACATGTTCCGCGCTTTAATGTATGGCTCTTATAAAAAGCCGCGCGAGTTAATTTGGATATTTGGTGTTCTGATTCTTGTTGCGCTTATGGCAGAAGCGTTCATGGGGTATTTGCTTCCCTGGGGGCAGATGTCGTTTTGGGGTGCGCAAGTAATTATTTCCCTGTTTGGCTCAATTCCTTTTATTGGACCTGATTTAGCACTTTGGATTCGCGGCGATTATGTTGTTTCAGATGTGACTTTAAATCGATTTTTTGCACTGCATGTGATTGCATTGCCGTTGGTTTTGTTATTTTTGATTGGCGGGCATATTATGGCACTCCATGAGGTGGGTTCTAATAATCCTGATGGGGTGGAAATAAAAACCAATAAAGATGAGCACGGCAAGCCACGAGATGGCATTCCATTTCATCCTTACTACACCGTTAAAGATTTATTTGGTTTGGGTGTATTTTTATTTTTGTTTGCCGCCGTTATTTTTTACTGGCCCGATGGCGGCGGTAAGTTTTTAGAAGCCCCTAATTTTATTCCTGCCGACCCGCTTAAAACGCCTGAGCATATTGCGCCGGTTTGGTATTTTGCACCGCATTACGCTATTTTGCGGGCCATTCCAGATAAGTTTCTGGGCGTTTTGGCTATGGGCTCCGCCATTATGATTTTGTTTTTCTTACCGTGGATTGATCGCAGCCCGACTAAATCTATCCGTTATCGCTCTTTGGCATTTAAAATCATTTTGTTCTCTTTTGTGATTGCATTTATTGGGTTGGGTTACTTGGGGACTCAACCGGTAAACTATTGGACAACGCTGTTTTCTCAGATATTTGCATTTGTTTACTTTGGATTTTTTGTGGCCTTATTTTTAGTTAGCCGATTTGAGCATGCAAAACCCGTTCCGGAGCGTTTAACATGATGAAAGTTTTAGTCATCTTCCTGCTTAATGTGCTGGGTGTTACCGTGGTTTTGGCCTCAGATGGGGGCGCAATTGCGCTCAAGCCTGTGTCGATTAATCTAAATGATAAAGCCGCACTTTATCGTGGGGCAGAAACGTTCATTGCGCAATGCGCGACTTGTCATAGTGCGGAGTACATGCGTTATGGCCGTGTGGCAAGCGATTTGCATCTTTCTAAAACGCAGGCGGATCGCTTATTGCCACCGCATTTAAAGTTAGGCGATGAGATGGTGCGCTTTATGCCGGCCGATTATGCCAAAACCGTATTTGGCACGGTACCCCCTGATCTCACGCTCATTGCGCGTGTTCGGGGTGCTGATTGGTTGTACACCTATCTCACCTCGTTCTATGCGGACCCGACTAAGCGTTGGGGCGTGAATAATGCGGTGTTCCCTGGGGTGAATATGCCGGATGTTTTTGCTGCATTGCAAGGCGTGCAAGAGCCGGTGTACCAAACGGTTAAATTGCCTGATGGTTCATCCGAGCAGCGTTTGGTTGGGCTCAAAGCGCCACTAATCCCAGGGAATATGCCCCCTGCTGAATTTGATGCGATGGTGCGGGATTTAGTCGCTTATATGGTATATATGGGCGAGCCTGCTAAGTTGCAGCGCATGAGCTTAGGGCCTTATGTTCTCGGCTTTATTTTATTATTTACTGTATTGATGTTTTTATTGAAAACTGACTACTGGCGAGATATTAAAAAACCGCTTAAAGCCGACTAATTTTTTGTTTTAAATCGTCTCACACCATGTAAAGTTAAACTTTACATGGTTTTTTTGGGACATTGATATGGAATCAAGCAGCAAACGGGTGGCATGCCAAGCAGAAGGCGAGGATGTTTGGGCGCGCACTTTGTTTGATGGTGTGCCCGATGCGATTTATGTGATTGATCCCATTTCATCGCACATTCTGGATTGTAATCGCCATGCCTATGAGGATTTGTATTTAAGCCGTGCGCAGGTATTGAACCACTCGGTGCTCTCATTGCAGATGGATGTTCGCGGTTTGCCCGCGTGGTCTGAAATTGCTGCAGTGATTCGGCAAACAGCGGTTTATCGTTTTCAGGGTCATCATCGTCGTGCCGATGGTACCGTTTTACCCGTGGAGATCACCACTTCAGCCGTTGTGCTTAACGGGCAGGAACGTTTTATCTCTGTGGCGCGTGATATCAGTAAACGGGTGCGCAGCGGTGCAGATGAGCACGATTGGTCGGTGCTTTATGATCTGGCTCAAGGTGTTTGGGATTGGCGATATAGTGAGGGCGCATTGTATTTCAGCCCGAATCTCAAACGATTTTTGGGTTATGGCCCCGATGAAATGCTGCCAGTTTTAGCTACCTGGAAGGATAACGTGCACCCAGATGATTTGCCGATTGTGCTCAGTGCCCTGCAAGCGCATATTTCTGGACGGCGCAGCCAATTTCGAGCCACGTATCGGTTACGTAATCGCAATGGCTTTTATTTGTGGGTCGAGGATACGGGCGTGATTATCGATGCCCACGCTGATGGCACACCGGTGCGAATTGTGGGATTTATCCATGATGTTACCAATTTTAAAACCGCTGAAACCACCTTGCAAATGCATGCAGAGCAGGACGGCTTGACGGGTTTGTATAATCGGCGGCGGGGTATGGAGTTATTGCTTGAACAATTTTCAGCGGCTCAATCGAGCCGAGATGGGGTGCTGGTCATTTTAGTGTTGGATCTTGATTTCTTTAAACGCATTAATGATCGGTTTGGCCATTTGATGGGGGATGAGGTGCTGATGCAATCGGGCCAAATTATTCGTCATGCCTTGCCTGCGGGCGCGGTCGGATTTCGATGGGGCGGCGAGGAATTTTTGCTTGGGCTTAACCTGCCCTTGACCGATGCGAGCGCGCTGGCTGAATCCATTCGTGCGCAGTTTGTGAGCGCAGATTGGCCTGATACGCTTGAAGGTGAGTGTATTACGGTGAGCATTGGGGTTGCCTGCTATCCGAGGGATGCCACTCAATTAATCGAACTAATTGCCGAGGCCGATAAAGCGGTGTATCAAGCAAAAAGCCTTGGGCGCAATCGAGTGGCGTATCGGCGTTAGGCAACCCGTTTTTTAGCACATTAAAAAAGCACCTAAACTAAACAGTTAGGTGCTTTTTAAGGTGGTATGGCGTCCCCACGGGGATTCGAACCCCGGTTACCGCCGTGAAAGGGCGATGTCCTAGGCCTCTAGACGATGGGGACAAATTGACTATTAAACTAGGTTTAATATTTTTACGTACTTACTTCTGGATAAGAAGTCTTTTATTACTTTGGTAAAGTAATTGGAGCGGGATAAGAGACTCGAACTCTCGACCCTAA